>NZ_CDLKIE010000177.1:0-9955 GCF_975902315.1 Kaarinaea lacus
CGATTTGCGTTTCCTTCAACAATTTAATTAATTACTACATTAATTGATTAAGCTGCATGCTGATATCGGTATGCGTTGGACCAATAATTGCTTTTAAGTCTGCACTCAAATTCAATTATTTTGCTAATAAAATAGGCATTATTTAACATTTTTATTTAGTAACTGATGTAAGAATTACGAGAACAGAAATATTTTCAGTGTAAAGTTAAAAAAGAATTTATTTTTCAGATTTTTCATCGCGAACAGAAAATTAATCAACTAAGATGTACGGCATATGAAATTCAGTGAGCAGTGGCTACGTCAGTGGGTTAATCCCGCAATTACAACACAACAACTGGCCGACCAGTTAACAATGGCAGGCCTGGAAGTTGAAGCAGTTGAACCTGTTTCAGCAGAATTAAACCAGGTCGTTGTCGGATTTGTTAAGAATCTTGATAAACATCCAGATGCTGACAAACTGAAAGTTTGCGAAGTGGATGTTGGCGATAAAAACACTGTTCAAATAGTGTGTGGTGCAAACAATGTCGTAAAAGGCGGGAAATACCCGGTAGCGCTTGTTGGCGCAACACTTCCTGGCAATCTTAAAATCAAAAAAGCAAAATTACGGGGTGTGGCATCCAGCGGTATGATGTGTTCTGCTAAAGAATTGGGAATGGCAGAACAGGCCGAAGGCTTAATGACATTACCTGATGACGCACCTGTTGGAACACCTATTACAGATTACCTGCAACTGGATGACAGCAGTATCGAATTAAGTCTGACGCCCAACCGGGGCGATTGTCTAAGCATCGCGGGTGTTGCACGAGAGGTTGGCGTAATATCCAAAACCAGTGTTACGCCTGTGCATGCTGCGCCTGTTGCACCCAGATGCGATGATACTTTTCCAGTCGAAATTACCGCCCAGCAAGAATGTCCGCGCTATGCGGGACGTATTATTAAGAACATCAATGTATCTGCATCGACTCCAATGTGGATGCAGGAGCGGTTGCGCCGCAGTGGTTTGAGAAGCATTAGTCCCACTGTCGATGTCACTAATTTTGTCCTGCTAGAGCTGGGTCAACCGATGCACGCGTTCGACCTGGATAAACTGGATGGCGGTATTAACGTCCGCCTGGCAGAGAAAGGCGAAAAAATCACGTTGCTGGATGGTCAAGAAATAGAATTGACAAAAGGTTCGCTTGTCATTGCCGACAAAAAACAACCCGTCGCATTGGCAGGCATTATGGGTGGCGAAGCAACAGCTGTAACTGATGCAACCAGGAATATCTTTTTAGAGAGCGCGTTCTTTTCACCGGTCGCTATTGCCGGGCGTGCACGTAGCTACGGATTACACACCGATTCATCACATCGTTTTGAGAGAGGGGTTGATCCGGCGCTACAGGAGCAGGCTATCGAAAGAGCCACAGAGTTACTAATAGATATCGTGGGCGGTGAACCGGGTCCTGTAATCTGCAAGCATATTGATGCGCATGTCCCGCAACGCGAAGCAGTCCTGCTACGTCATGCGCGCCTGCAAAAAGTGTTGGGTACTCACCTGGACAAATCACTGGTTGACGACATTTTATATCGCCTGGAATTTCAACATGTGGAGCAGGACAAGGGCTGGACGGTTACAGCACCCAGTTTCCGGTTTGATATTGAAAGGGAAGAAGACCTTATCGAAGAAGTCGCGCGTATCCATGGTTATGACAATATTCCCGTCTCTAATGCAAAAGCGCCAACCGCGATGGCTCCGGTCACCGAATCCCGCGTGACGGTGGAACGCCTGCAAAATGTCTTAATAGATCGTGGTTATCGAGAAGCGATTACCTATAGTTTTGTTGATCCCAGGATTCAGCAGCTGTTACATCCAGGCTTCACTGCCGTACGCTTAGCAAATCCTATTTCTTCCGATATGTCGGAAATGAGAACGACACTGTGGTCAGGATTGATCAGCGCGGTTGCCCACAATCTAAATCGGCAGCAGGCTACCGTAAAATTATTCGAGACTGGTTTACGCTTTCAGCAAACGGATTCCGATTTGCACCAGGAGCCGATGATTGCGGGGGCTATTACAGGGACCGTGTCACCTGTTCAATGGGCAGAAAAACCACGCAATATCGATTTCTACGATATTAAATCTGATGTAGAATCGATTCTCGCATTGACAGGAAATGCCGATGGATTTATGTTCATAGCCGATAAGAACACGGCTTTACACCCTGGACAAACAGCAAAAATAGTTCGGCACATTCAATTAAATCAAAAAGATGCCGACAATAAGTCTGAGGAAACTGAAGAGATAGGATGGGTAGGGGCGTTGCATCCATCGATAAGCAATCAACTCGATCTGGCGCAGCCTGTCTACCTGTTCGAACTCAAGCTAGCCGCTGTCATGCAGCGTGCGATACCTCATTTTGAAGAAATACCGAAATTTCCGTCCATCAAACGTGATTTGGCAATTGTGGTGGATGAGGGAGTGACAGCCCAGGCCGTCAGTGACTGTATTCAAGCCACATCAACGGCTATGCTGACAAACTTAAAGCTATTTGACGTTTATCAGGGCAAAGGTATTGATTCAGGTAGAAAAAGTTTAGCTTTTAGTCTAACCTTGCAGGATCATGACCGTACTTTGACGGATCAGGATGTAGATGTAGCGATTGATGAAATATTATCCGCCCTTAACAGGGAACTCGGTGCAACATTAAGAAACTAGGTGAGAGATAAATATGGCCTTAACAAAAGCCGAAATGGCAGAAAAACTCTACGAAGAACTTGGCCTCAACAAACGAGAAGCCAAAGAAATCGTCGAAGCCTTCTTTTCCGAAATCAGTGAAGCACTCGAAAGTGGACGTCAAGTAAAGCTCTCGGGTTTCGGTAATTTTGACTTACGTAATAAAAATGAACGGCCTGGACGTAATCCTAAAACTGGCGAAGAAATACCAATAACTGCTCGCCGCGTTGTCACGTTTCGCCCTGGTCAAAAATTAAAAGCTAGGGTGGAGGCGTATGCTGGAAGCGAGCAACAATAACGAATTACCAACAATACCTGGGAAGCGCTATTTCACGATTGGGGAAGTCAGTGACCTTTGCGGTGTAAAACCGCATGTGCTGCGCTACTGGGAGCAAGAGTTTCCGCAACTCAAACCGGTAAAACGACGCGGTAATCGTCGTTATTATCAGCATCATGATGTAGTCATGATTCGCCAAATCAGAAGCTTGCTTTATGAGCATGGCTTTACCATAGGTGGCGCACGTCAGAAATTGACAGATGGTGATGGCAAAGACGATGGTAATAGCAAGGCGGTTATCCGTGAAATGATAAACGACCTGGAAGATGTATTGAAAATATTGAGTCGTTAACTAGCGTCACTTACTTTTACATTATTCTTCGTACTATCTAGCCATAACTTAGTGTAGAATACGCATCTTTGCCAGTAATTCAGCTTCCTGCCAATAGGAATAATTTCAGTCGGGGCGTAGCGCAGCCTGGTAGCGCACCACAATGGGGTTGTGGGGGTCGGAGGTTCAAATCCTCTCGCCCCGACCAATATTCCTGTCCGTCAAACCTTACAATCAGCAAAGCATCTCTAATCAAAAAAACGGGATTACAGAGCACGTTATTTTAACGAGTTTTCTATCGTCGACTTATCGGCTAGAGTATTTATATTGAAAAAACTTTTGCTTGCTCCGGAAAAGTCAGCAACTGGTGTTTTATTTTCCTTCAACCAGCTCTTCACTTTACGATTGCCTGATTCCAGATAATTCAACAAAGCGGAGCGTAGTTCACACCGTGAAATTTGATTAATTCTATAAAGTTTAAGTTGAGCATTAAAGAATGCCAGGGATGAAGTGTTGCCCTGGCTTTAACTGAATCTAGGTAGTTTAGTGTAAATTTATTTCTTATGTTCTATATGGTACATATGCGTTATATGTACTCTGTTGTTGGTCTTTTGAGCCACTATTTGAATTTTCCCGTTCATGGAATAAACTGTGTTCCCACTATTAGACAGAATCGTCACTTCTAGATCTCCAGTACCTTTTACACTATTTGATTCACCTGACCATCTAAGGTCCTGGATAAACATTTGCCGGTCAGATGTGCTATTGAATAATTCTATGTAATCCTGTTTTATTCCGGACAAATTATCGCGGTCATTCGTTTTTGCATTTTCAGAAAACAGTGAAATAAACTGTTCGATATCACCAGTTTCGTATGCCGTAACAAGTTGGGTTGTCAAATCCTGCAACTCGGACGCGTTCGGTATTTGTGGCAAATTATTTTGCGGCTCAGCTACTGGTTTCCTGGATAAATCTATTTGTGGCGATACGACATTAACTGTTGAATCCTGCAGCTCAAAGCTTGTTATAGTGTATTGACGGTCATTTTGGCTAACCTGAATTTTCGCGCGGGCAACAATATGTTGAGTCCCTTTTCTGTTTTGAAATTCCAACATCCCGTTATATTTACTCTTTATAATTATACGATTGTCAGAAACCTGCCAGGTATAGTCATAAAAATTGATTGAGCGTTTCGACGTGTTAGAAAAAATGTTTTCGAAATTTGATGCCAATGTACTGGCTCGTTGGGAGCTGTTGCTACCAACACCAAATAGTTTAAGCATATTTTCTAAATCACCGTTTTCATAAGCACGCTTGTAATCGGTAAGTAACATTAGCATGGCCTTTTTATCAACTTTAATTTGTGGAGCGGGTTTTTGCTCAGCTGACAATTGTTGTTTCAATAAGGCATTGAGTTTTTTCTCTGATTCAAACGTGTGTCTGTCTTTTTTAGTTGCAGTTTCAACCTGGGCAATTTCCTGTTTGATTTCATCAACTAACGTTTGGTATTTAAGGCTGGAATCTGAATTTTTTAACAGCTGACCTTTCTTATCCAGAATGCCTAATGCTGAACCCAGTTTTATCAATGGTTCTTTGTCTAAACTGGATTGAGGTGTCGATTCGATTTGTTGAAGTTGTTTGATTTTTTGTTGGGCGGCATAAATAAAGTGTTGAAACCACACTAAATTTGTTAGTCGCTGTTGTTCGTTTTTATTGAGTGACGACCAATGTTCAAGTAATGAATTTATACGTGAGTTGCTCCAGTCATTGTCATGTAGGATCAACTCGATGGTTTTCTTTAACTGTTTAGATTCATCTGTCTTGGAAACCAGCCCGAAAAACTTCTGTGCGGCTTTATCACCAAGTTGAGAAATATTTTCATTAGGCGAGAAAAATATAGAATATATACTCCAAAAAAATGTGATGATAATTATGGCACCAAACACAGTTGATCCATGGCGCTTGCTGGATACGCTTTGTCTTTTATCAGTCTCTATCGGATCTAATAACACTGGAATATCCGCAAAATCATCGTTTACCGCGTCAAATGCAGCAAATTTATGATCCTTATCAGAAATGTTAAGGACTATTGTCTCATAGTTAGGAATACGACGTTTAATGCGACCATCTATAGAAACGATGGCTTCGCTTGCTGTTGATGACAACAGCGCAGCACTACTGTGATTCATTTTTTTACCCGATGATTAAATACTGAACAACTTTGGGTACAGTAGCACAAGAAAAATCTATTAATATATAATATGTTTTTTTAAAAAACAGGCTTTATATCTGCGGTGTTAATATATGGGTAAACGGATTAATTCAGCAAATTAATTTAGCTTTTAACTTTCTGATTTAGGGGCAGATAATACAGAAAATTAGAAGTGAAAAGAAATTAGGCGTTACTCCGGCAGCAAATAATTTTTCAGTATGGCAGCACTATGTTTGTAGGAATTAATTAAGGCGGAAAATTGCTAAGAATTTTATTGACCGCAGAAATTACTCTTTTTTGCTGTTTCTCTGGTTCTGTATATATTCCAATGCGTGATTGAGCATTACCCCGCCAAATTCGTTCTTTAGTTTGTCGATCTACGATATCAATTATCAGAATACCTTGTTCGTATGTATTTTCTCTGAGCCTTTGATAATCTCGAGTGCTTGATGTAGTGGGCGGTATAGCATATGGGATATTTGAATAATAATTATCAACAACATAGACATCCGTTTTTCTATCCACAACTAAAAAATAGGAAATTAGCAGGTCTGGATTGTCATCATTAGCTGCAAATCCTTTGTCTTTAAGTGCATTATTTGCAGTGCTTGTGACAAGGTCATCAAGCATTTTTTTCTCGAAGTTTATATCTACAATGTCTAATTGTTCATTGGGGATCCAGGAGAAGGATTGATATTTATCGAAGTTAATATCCTTACTGTAATCAACTCTAATTTCTATCGGTGCACATCCTGTTACTAAAAGCATTAATAGAGTCGCCGCTAAAAAATGATTCGTATGGGATTTGAGATTAGTAGTACGCATAATATAAACTATTGTTTTCATTACGATTGTTGTTGAATTTTCTACAAACAGCAAACTGCGAGCAGCAACTAACAAAAAGATGTTTCGTGACGACGTTTGCTCGTAGACTTAAATTAAAATCTCGATTCAGTGTATGGTTATGACTTAGAACAACTTAACACAAGTCGACAATGTTTTAGAAAACATACCTATCGCTAAATCCTAAAATTTGTGGGTACTGCAAATTTTCCTCATGTACTATTCCTTTCATTAAAAAACTACGTAATAGCCTAAGTAGTATGCAAATTCTCCAAAGAATTTTAACGGAATATTAGAAAGATAATATTATAATATTATCAATAAGATAACGATGATCTGAATATCTTTCACAGAATTTGGGCATTTCAGATACGTAATTTGTTACGAAATCTGTTGCATGAAATAACGAAAAAATGTCAAAATTGATCAAAATTTGAATAACTATCAATATAACGTATTAATCGAATATTGATGTAATTTTCTGTTTTAATGATAAAACGATATAGCCAGTAAATTTATTTATTGAGGAAAGATAAGTAGTGAAGGGTGCGGCCTTTAATTTTCAGAATGATACGTCGGAATTCAATTCTCTCCTATCGAATTTAGCTATTGATATAAACACAAATTGCGATCGATTTAGCGATCGTAGTTCGAAGTCGTTGGATAAGCTTTCTGAATTGGCTGCTTTCCATTTCGCAGAAACCAATGGTTTAGCGTTGAAAATTATATCGCATGATTGGCAACAATTGTGTCATCAGGATTATCCTTCAGTCGTTAAACATAATGACGGCCGTTTTGTACTACTTATTCGCGCAAGTGATGTAGGCGTTTTATTGTTTGATCATGTTGATAAGAAAACATCCATCGTCTCCAAGGATGTCTTTTTGAAACAATGGTCCGGCCATGCGCTAACATTTTGCAATAAGCCAAAACTATAACTCGAAGTAACTGAAGATCTAAAAGTTTTGCTCCAGGTATATAGCTAAGTATTAGAACTAATACACAATAATAATGAGAAACCTGTTCACGACTGAAAACAGGTTAAATATAAAAATATGCAGTGTAATTTTAGAAGTAGAAGTGTTTTCGCATTGAACAAGGGTGGGCGTTTATGGGTCAAGACGCATTTGTTGAGCGCTACAACAAACCAAATCACAGATTTCACGTTGTTGTATTTGTAGCAATTGTTGCCGTTAGTGTTTTTCTGGCAACTCAGGTAGAAAAAACGAAAGATAAAACGGACATTGCTGCATTAAAAAATCCTGTTCCAATAGATTCTATTGGGATAATCAAATCTGATGCGCAGGATAAAGTGCCCTCTATTAAATCGCCTGTAGTCAATAGAGACCTGTCACCTGAAAGTACCAGTCAACGCCTAAGTGATAAAAAAAGTATTCAGGAGCAAGAGTATGTATTTGACGACGAACCAAACCTGGATAGCATCGCAGAATTACTAAATCCCGAGCAGTCCATAATTACCCCTGATAGTGATTCAAGCACCGAGAATGTCGCGCTCCAGTCAGAAGTTGGTGTGACGGAGGCAGGTGAGGAATCAGGCACCGAACCCGGCCCGGATCTCATGGACCAGGCTTATCAGAAACAACAGGATCGATTTCTAGAAACTCTAGCCAGGTCTGCGGAACTTGAGACCCAGGATTCTTTTGACATAAAAAAATTAAGAGAAGCTATTCGTTCTGATAAACCGCTGGTTCGTACTGAGAAAAAATCAGAAAGCACAGTAATTGCGAATTCATCCAATACTAATACAGCAAGTGCTAAATCAATAACTGCCAAAGAAACTCAAACTATAAATAAAGTAACAAACGCAGATGAAAAACGCATCAATGTAAAATCAGAATTCAAATTGCCTGGTAATCAGAACTTACAGCAGGCAAGCCTGACGTCTACCAGTAAGATCCCGGTTTCAAAAAAAGTTGAAACACCCATTATGACGAAGGGTGAATTGAATAAGATTGTGTCTCAATTCGCCCGTTCGTACAATGAAGGCGACATTGTTCGACTCATGGCATTGTTTACAGACAATGCTCGAACAAACGACCAAAAGAATAAGTCAGGTATTAAGGCTGACTATGCAGAATTGTTTAACAATACAGAAACTAGAAACTTAATGATAAAAGATATTAAATGGCGCTTAGGTAATGGCAAAGCTGAAGGCGCAGCAGCTTTTGTGGTAACTGTGCAACCGAAAAATAGTGATCAACGTAATTTATATAAAGGCCAGATAAAAATTACCGCTGTAAGTCACTCTAAAGGTGTTTATATCACGCGCTTGATTCATGAATTAAATCAGTGACACTTTCGTTAAGTTAGAATGGACAAGAATTATATTCAACATTTATTACAAACTCTTAATACCTGTAATTTCTACCGTTTTTTGTGAAGTAGTCAACGAAAGCCATTGAGGCTTTACCCGAATATATAGTAAAGTTAAGTAGAAACTCATTTTGTGGATACAGAAGAGTTTTTCTTCATTTTTAAGTCATCAAGCCGATAACTTGTTGAAATTGCATTCAATATCGAATGTAAAGTCAGCGTTTTTCCTTAAATTAGCCTTGGTTAATACATATGATTCGCACGTTTAGTGTATGTTTTTTAGTCGTTCTTATGCTTGGTTGTGCCACCACAACCGACGTCCGCACCTTAACGCGTCAAAACGATGTAGAGGGGCTTATCAAGGTTGTACAAGAGAGTAGTAATAAAGAATTACGTCTTGAAGCAATTACCGCCTTAGGTTTCATCAGGGACCCTCGTGCTATAGGTGCGCTGACAAAAGCACTGGACTCCGATAGCTGGATCGAACGAGAAACAGCTGTCAAATCATTAGGCAACCTCAGAGACCATTTGGCAATCGCACCATTAGTAAGTGCATTGAATGATGATAATCGATTCGTGAGAGATTCAGCGCACAAATCATTGCTCAAAGTTTCACGCTCGCTGGGCAAGAAAAAAGATCCGCGCGTTATACGTCATTTAATGAACGCCATTAGAGATACCGATGATAATGCGCGGAAAAGTTCCATTGAAGCATTTCGGGTGGCTATTTATGAACTTAGCCGAACACACGAACCGACGTTTATCAATCAGCTAATTGAAGGTGTTTCTGACGAAAATAAATATGTGCGTGAACAAGCTGTTATTGCATTGGGTCAGTTTGATGATCCTAGAGTTATACAGCCTTTAACAATGGCGTTAAAGGACTCATCAGATGAAGTCCGAGATGCTGCCAGTCTATCTCTTCAAAAAGTTCATAATCCAAAATCGGCCGAACCATTATTTGAAGCCCTTAAAGATAAAAATCCTGATGTGCGTAACGAGGCTGCCAATGTCCTGGGACAATACAAAGATCCTCAAGTAATCAACAAAGTGATCAGCTCTCTTTCAGATAATAATCCATACGTGCGTGCTGGTGCCGCCAAAGCGATGGAAAAAATAATTCATCCGCGAGCTTTAAAACCGTTGGTGAAATTGCTTGATGATCAGCATGCCTATGTGCGTCTTGCTGCAAGTGAAACATTAGAAAAATACCATTGGCGACCAAGGGATAAAAGTGAAGCCGCC
>NZ_CDLKIE010000178.1:0-8185 GCF_975902315.1 Kaarinaea lacus
AGTAACATACCATTTGTGATGCCTGGATATTTTGCAAGGAAAACAGTTAGCTAGTATGAGCTGCTGTTTTATGGTGCAAGGTACTTCGCCTCTTAATTGCACATCATGCACTACAAAAGTACATAAAAATAATAGGTCGGCGCTGTTATTATTCTGCCGACTACCGTTAATTGATGCTAATATTTCACCTTAACAGTACATCACTTAATTTTAATGAATTAGTTACAGGTATGGATTTCATCCCCGGAGAAATCAGCGGTTATTGGAGGATAGCGCTTGTTGTAGGTATTGCTGTTTGCGTACATATTATTGTTTGGCTGATACGCAAACTGCATACATACGTCAGTACCGTCAAGTTGCATCACTCGCTATCAAAAACACGAACGTTGGCAGGTTTAGTGGCCAGTGTGTCGATATTCGCCGTTTATTTTGTTGCCATTGGCATTGTCCTTTCTGAGTTTGGTATCTCCTTAACAGCCTATTTCGCCAGTGCATCTATTATTGGTGTGGCTGTTGCGTTTGGATCCCAGGGTATGGTGCAGGATATCGTCAGTGGCCTGACTATTATTATTACAGACCTTTTTGAAATTGATGATATGGTCGAAATAGCCGGTCAGGCAGGGGTGGTGAAGTCGATTACCATGCGTTTTACCGTCATTGAAAATGCGATGGGCGCGGAAGTCTTCATTCCTAATCGCAGTGTCAACAATGTCATTAATTTTCCCAAAGGATATCTGCGCTGTATTGCTGATATAACGCTTTCACAAGACAACAAATTTGCTGAACAACAAAAACAACTGGTCGCATCGATACTTGATTCTATCTACGAGCAGTATCCCGGTATTTTTCGCCGGCCACCGGGTATTGAAGGTATCCAGACCACCTCTGCAGGAAGAACTTATCTTCGCGTCAAGTTTCGCATATGGCCGGGGCGTGGCGGACCCATAGAAACTAACTTCAAGCAGGAAGTGCTGCAATCCATGAAAGCCATCGATCCCAGTTATGCCGACTGGATGATTAGCATTAATTATGAGGTGGAACAAAAAAGATAGGTTGGTTACGTGTGTATTTCATCCTGGAGACTATTCTGTCTTCTCAACATTTACTGCAATGTATTTCAGGATCACGCTGACGTTGTTCAATAAGTTGCATATACATCAACGCACATCATCTTCTAATACATCCGAATTGCGCTGAAAATAATTTATGTGAAGGTTTAAATATAGCTATTGTGGCGCGTGCATGTTGTACAGGTAATCATTGTCTAAGTAAATATCCATCATGATGTTGGGATGTATTATTGTTAATCAAAAGGTGGCTGCTAACAGTCCCAGGCGGATCTCTCGTTGAGAAATAGTTAAAGGCTCAAAAATACTGATTGCAGTCGTTCAATGTTTGCGATCGGTTGAAATCGCACTAGTAAGCGGACATTCACCAATCATTCCACAAAGCAGCCTCATATGTAGCATTCCAATTAGTGCCACTTAATCAGTAAGTTACAACCCTTCTAGGGCCCACGTAATGTTAACGACTATCTGGTAAAATAGTGCCTGTTTAATATATTAGAATAATCGTATATGAGGGAGATAGTTTGTATAACAAGTTTATTGTAGGTTGCCTGTTGTGGGTTATGTTGGCTGTAGCACACGCTGATCCTGACAGTGAACGTGTGGTCAGGCAGTTTTTAAGCAAAATGGCCACCAATAGCTCGACACCTGAAGTTGCTCCAACGATTAAGAACACATTGAGATCGTATATTTCGGAACGTTCCTTTAAACAGTTGGGTATTTCTAGTGGTACTAATCTAGAAATTGATACGTTGGTTTTTGACCATTTTGAAATCACTGGCTCATTTGGCCCTTATGTTGAGGTGCGTGCACACAATTGGGTATGCGCATCAAAACCCACTTGTGCTTTCCCGTATTACACCGTTCGAATTAAAACTGAAAAGGTGCTGGGGAAAAGCAAAATCGTCCCATCTAATATACTTTCATCAAAGTATAGTCCTCAAAAATACATTCAATGGCACTGGGTGATAATAGATAACAATTATGAGAATCAGGCAAGAGTTCAGTTACACGTGCTTAAGAAAACCACAAACAGCAACCGGTATATTGAATTTGTTAAAGAATTTTTTAGTCTGGTGACAGCAGATAATTTCAAGAAAACATCTACAGCTGAGAAGTTACGCTATATTGATCCACAGTTCCTGATAAACATCAATGTTCATCCCGCCAATGTTCGATTTCCTCAATACACTTTTAAAAAATTCAAGGTGGTCGATGCATTTGACAACTATGTGGATGTCAGTGTGGATATATCTGGGTGCATAAATGCTGGTAACTGTTTTGGACAACAGGTCTATCGAGTAAAAATTAAAGAAACGAATAATCAATTAGGTATCGTGCCTTCTGCGCTAAATAAACGATTCATGACTATTGATTTTTGGTGGACGGAAATAGAAGGGCATTACGAAAAACCCAAAGATCTTTCAAAATACTTTCAATAATATTGATTCGTTAATAAGAATAATGCACCTTCAGTTGAATTATGCAATGTAGAAAATTCTCATAACTCGGCCAGAAAATTATAATTGGTTTTATAGGAAAGAAAATGAGAATACTCGGTATCATATTAATATTAGTAAATATCATTGTTTCATGTGGCTACCTTCCTGACAGCCTGACACAGGAGGACATCGACCAATATTTAAACGCTTATGAAAAATTGACAAATGTATCAACTGAGATAGAAAACGCTAAAACCAGGAGTAATTCGGTTAGTATTTTTACATGTTCAGAGTGCCGTGAAATTATGAGAAAAGCGGTGATGGAAGCAGGCTATTCTGGACTTAAAGAATTTATGTTAGTGGATTTACGGATGAGCTATACAATGCGTTATGTAGCCTATTTGAAAATAACAGAAATTGTAGGAGATTTATCTGAAGATATACCGGTTGAAGACCTATGTAACAACCCACAACTAAGAAAAAATATTGATAAAGCACAAAGAGAAAAGGTAGATAAGCATTGTAGGCAGGTGGTTGTATTTACGAGCTATATAGAAAAAATAGGAAGTTATTTTAAATATTTTGCAAAAGAAATGATGTCAAAAGGAGATATAGAATTAGTAGCGAAGAATTTCGAACGAATACATTCTTCATTAACCAACAAAAATTTAATCAAAGAATTAAATAGGTCTAACGGTGATTGGGACGATTAAGTTTTCACAAGGCGCATCTACACCAGTCATTGACAGGCAAGTATAAGCAATAAAGTAATTTACAACATACGAAAAATATTATGATCAAATTCAAAAATTATCTTACGGTATTTTTTCTTATTTTTGCCACTGTTTTTCCCCAATTGGCAGGTGCGAGTATTGAGCTAGGATTAAGCGCCTACAATCAGCGCGACTACGAATTGGCACTGAAAGAGTTAAAGCCTTTCGCTGATAAAGGCGATGAAAAAGCCATGTATGTGCTGGCAGAGATGTATTTTGGCGGTTTAGGTACGACAGTCAACAAACCATTGGCGGACGAATTGTATTTGGCGGCTGCCAATAAAGGGCACATAAGAGCTCAGTATAAAATTGGACTTCGCTATTTGTATGGGGCAGGTCAATTCGAGAAAGACTATAAAAAAGCCGCTAATTGGCTAACGAGAGCCGCCGGTGCAGGCGATGAAAGTGCGCAATTTGATTTAGCGATCATGTATCTAAACGGCGAAGGCGTTGATAAAGATTTTAAAGCGGCTACAGGCTGGTTGCAAAAGGCTGCCTACAAGGGACATGTTATTGCCCGATATGAATATGGACGTAACCTGGCGTTAGGTCGTGGTGTCGATCGAAATATCATAACCGGTACTGCGTGGATGCTTGTTTCTTTGGTGCAAGGCAATAGCCGCGCAGCTGACACAGTGGAAAAAATACGCCTCACCTTGACGAGCGATCAAATAAAGCAAGTCCAAAACATGGCCACCGATATCGTTCTCCTTGATATGAAGCAGAGAAATAGCACTTCACATCCGGACTACAAAGCGGCACAAGCACTTGCGACCACATTCAAGCTACGCTCAGGTTCCTTGAAAATAGGCGAAACACCGCCTTTAACCATTTCTTTTTATTCCCCGAAGTTATCGAATCTGCAACATTTGGTCAGCCCGGATAAAAAGACATACGCAATCAAGGCATCCGGTTCAGAGGGTTTTAATTTGTCAATTTTTTCGGAAAAAGAGAACGAAAAGATCACCACCAATGAATCGTGCAGACAAAAATACTGGATAAAAGAAAAAGACCCTTTTAAAGATAGATTAACAAAAGAAACTATACTTTCTTTTAAACATTTGGAGATCGTGTTAAGAGAATATTCGCCTCTACAAATAAAAGGGCGCAATTCTAACACATATCATGGGAACGCCTATTTTTTTAAAAATGGTCGTTGTATTGACGTGCACGCCAGTCAAGTAATTAAAGATCGAAGTAGTCGTGCTGTTGTGGCCACGATGCTTAGCACGGTTTTGTATCAATGATCAAGACTTTGGTAAGCGTCATTCGTATTTGCAAATATTTCTGTGTCTGCTTATGACAGACAATGTACCTTACTTGGTAAAATTTAATTAGGCCGTTACAGTGCATTACTGCCGACAAGTGCCGTAAAACAGAATCTAAGGGCCTTTCTTCCGGGTCATACTGATTGCTGCCATTCAAGATTCTGTTGTCGAGGCCCCTGTTTATGTAGAGGCATCCGGTGTTGGTCTGTTAATGAGAAACAACAAACTCAACTGCGATTTATGCATCAATTTTAACGGGACTACATTGGTCAACAATACTTTAGCATCTAATACCTGCACCGGACGCGGTACGAATAGACCAGATGTTTTTGGTTGGTAATAGGAAACGTAATTTAATACATACAGCTAATGATTAAGGTTGCTGGCATGAGAAAATTCTATCTATTTATTCTAACAGGTTTATTAATATTTATGGCATACGCCCTGGAAGCATCCGATCCTGGAAGCACCAATGATATGCCAGCAATTATTGACTTGAGTCACGATGCTATGACTTTACGTTCTCTGGCTGAAGCAGAGAAAATTCTTAGCATTCTCGAATCCATTAAGAAAAATAACATTGAGGAAGCTGTTAAAGAGCTAGAATCAATCCTGGCGCTAAAATCATTCATGCTGCATGGTGGTAATAACTCAATTGTTAATAAAAATAAAGAAGATGAATTAAGCATAGATACGTTACAAAAATTAAAAGAATTTGAAAGGCGAACACAAAAGTACCATGAAAACTAGACAACTAATGATGGGTATAAAGAAATTGTGAATTGTAAGGAGAATATATGAGCGTTGTTCTATCTGTCGGATTTCTTGACGAGATGCGTCGTTGTGACGAAGAAGGGTATAAACACTATACAAAGGTATTCGAAGACATTTATAGTATTCTAGAAAAAAACCAAAAGCCCAGATATAAGGAGCCCAAATATATAGAGGGAGGTGGTTGGTGGGCCCAGGTAAACCCATCAGACGGCATTGCATATCTGCAGCGGTTAGCGGCGCATCTTTGGTGGAAAGAGAGTTTACCGGAACCTGCCATGTTCACTGAAGATTCTCCGCTAAACGATCCTGCGATCGATTATGAGCTTGAACTCTCTTTCACGGAAAGCGATTCAGCAAATAGTAAAGGTCAGAATTTCCAGCATTTAATATGTCATTCTCCCATGGGATTCTGGCTGCCAGTCAAATATAAAATGGTAGTATGGGAAAATAAAACCTCTTATGGCTCTTCTATTAATCTAAAAAAGGAATGTGAATGGATAGCACAATGGCTCGATTTGCCACTGGATATTCCATTAGACAATGAAGAACTCCAGGACGCATGTTCAAATCCTGGGAAATATCAGGATGGCTGGAAGCGGTTTGGCATTGAGTCTTATAATTGTTTGTTGTTACACGAAGCCTGTTCCAGATCCATTAAACTAAATTCCGCAATATGTCTTCACTAGTCTTGAGTGACTGCTTCTATCGAATTAATTGCCAGTACTAATGTCCACTCTGAGGGTAGTAGGAAAGTCCTCAAACAAATTAGCCAAGGTCCGAAATCGCCGCAAAGCAATCATCTATCTAGAATATATCAGTACCCACTTTTAATCATGGCAGACATTTGGCTAGCAAATATGCTGGTAATGCATGTAATCAAAATACGGCTTCTGATTGCTTCTCCTGTTTTACCTCCTGTTTATAGCTGTCCAGAGTAAAGTAGAATGTAGCACCTTGACCTACCGCGGCCTCCGCCCATATCGTGCCTCCGTGGCGATAGATGATTCGCGCCACAGTGGCCAATCCTATCCCGGTACCTTCGAACTCTTCGCCGTGCAGGCGCTGAAAAGCGCCAAATAATTTGCTAGCGTATTTCATGTCAAATCCTGCGCCGTTATCTTTAATAAAAAATGTGGTTTGGCCGTTCTGTTGCTTTTTGCCGATTTGTATGTAGGCGTTACTGGTCTTGCTGGTATATTTCCAGGCATTGCCCAATAGATTTTCCAGAGCGATTGTCAACAATGCCTGATCAGCGACAGTCTGGATGTTGTTCTCAATAACCCACTGGGTTTTTCTTTGTTCATCGGTTTGCTGTAAGCGAGACGCGATTGAGTTAGCAATCTGTGTAATATCAACCGTCACGGGTTTAAGTTCCGCTCGGGATATACGCGCCAGATCCAGGATATCGTCTATCAGTTCCGCCATGTACTTGCCTGCGCTGATTAGACGATCAAGATAAGTGACCTCGGTTGGACTTAATTTATGATTGGCGTCTTCCTGTAGTATCTGGCTGAAGCTGACTATGGTACGCAATGGTGCTCGTAAATCGTGGGCAATGGAATAACTGTAGGATTCAAGTTCTTTGTTGCTGATTTCCAGTTCTCGGGTACGTTCTGCGACAAGTTCCTCAAGATGAACTCTGTATTTATTCAGTTCTGCTTCAACCAGTTTTTGCTCGGAAATATCCCGTGCTATCGTCGAATAATAAGTTACCAAACCTGTCGTTGACTTATGAGCGATTAAGACCTGTGATACCGGGAATTTCTCATTCTGTCGGGTTAATAATACTGACTCACCATGCCATGCCCCAAGGGTTGCTGCCTGGGGGAGCGCTTTCTCTAAAATCATTTGCGCTACATCATCGGGATGGTACTCAGAAATGCGTTTATTACTGAGATCTTCATCCACACCGAATCCCAGTCTTTCTCTACCGGCTCGATTCAGGTAAATTGTTCGACCTTCAGCATCCGCAATTCCTACGATATCCGGAGTGGCCTCAATGATGCCCATCAAGCGTTGCTGATTTTCCAGTGCTTTTTTCCGCTCCGTAACATCGACAAAGGTGACAACCGCGCCTACGATTTGCTGCTCACGCAATATGGGAAAAGATGAATAATCTACCGGTATACTTTTGCCGTCCTTGCGCCACAAAACCTCATTCTCGATATGAACACCTTTGTGGTCGTTTAATGGCGCATAAATTTTGCATTCATCAACGGGGTACGGTGAGCCATCGGTACGCGTATGATGTATTAGCTTATGCATGTGCCTACCAAGCAACTCCTTATCGTCCTCGTAACCCAACAAACGCACGCAGGCAGGGTTAGCGAAAGTGCAATTCCCATCAGTGTCAACACCAAATATTGCCTCAGCCGTTGAATTCAGCAGCAATCTCACCTGAGCTTCGCTATCGCGCAATGCGTTATTACTCAGGTTTAAGCGTTCAATTAGATGCTGAATGGCTGACTCGACTTTTAAAATATCTTCGCTGGCTTTACCTTTCAATGACGGGAAATCGGTGCCCTGCAGTGGTCTGATCTTTTCGATATTGGTAACAAGTGTACGTAAAGGTTTAAGCAGATAACTTAATAGAACGAGTGTCAACACCAGCAACACAACCCCTAAAGCCAGACTGATGGCGAGGCTATTTTGGGCATTGTTCAGTAACTGATTATAAAAGGCGCGGTTATATTCAATGTGCAGCGTACCTATGAAATCCATAGTTGAAGTGGAAAAAATTGGCAGTTCTGATACAAACATTGCCTCGTCTGTTGCCACAATCCGTCTTTCAACAATTTCTCCATCAACTGTCGATATACTGATAGCTTCCAGTACCGGTTGTTTACTAATAGGGTCCCTAA
>NZ_CDLKIE010000179.1:0-3537 GCF_975902315.1 Kaarinaea lacus
CTAGCCGAAGTAAAAGAGGTTAATGCCTGGGTAGTTATACAACCTGATGATACGGTCATTATTCGTATTGCGCGTTCTGAAATGGGGCAGGGTACACTGACCGGTTTGGCGCAGATGGTTGCCGAAGAACTGGAGTGCGACTGGTCCAAGGTCACTACCGAGTATCCCACACCTGGGCAAAATCTTGCGCGCGATAAAGTATGGCGCAGTTTCTCCACTGGTGGCAGCCAGGGAATTCGCGGCAGTCACCTGTATGTACGCAAGGGTGGTGCTCTCGCACGTCACATGTTGATCGAAGCTGCGGCAGAACAATGGGAAGTACCCAAGGAGGAATGTCGAGCAGAAAACAGCGTGATTACCCACGAGCCCAGCGGCAAGACGACAAGCTATGGCAAGGTTGCCGCGGCGGCTGCTGAGTTGTTTCCCCCTGAGCATGTTGAACTTAAGGACCCGAAAGACTGGAAGCTTATCGGTAAACCGGTCGCACGTCTGGATACCGACGACAAACTCAACGGCAAACAAGTATTCGGTGCAGATTTCAAATTACCCGGCATGCTTAATGCTGCCATCAAAGCCTGCCCGGCTTTTGGTGGCACAGTTAAATCTTTTGATGATTCCAAGGTCACTAAGATGCCGGGTGTACGTAAGGTAGTGCAGGTTGAAGACTATGCCGTCGCTGTGGTTGCCGATACCTGGTGGCAGGCAAAGACGGCATTGGATGCGTTACCTGTAACCTGGGATAACGGCCCCAATGCGAATGTAAACAGTGCTTCAATTGAGCAAATGCTTGATGAAGGACTTACATCCAAAGAAAATGTATTTGTAGGCAATGAGAATGGCGATGCAAGTAAAGCATTAAAAGATGCAGCAAAGACAGTTGAAGCCACTTATTATTACCCCTATCAGAACCATGCCACCATGGAACCGATGAATGCCACCGCCCGTTGGACCCAGGATCGTTGTGAGGTCTGGTGCCCAACGCAAAACGGCGAAGCAGCACTGGAAGCCGCGGCCGAAGCAGCTAGCTTGCCGATCACGAAATGTGATGTTCATAAAATTCATCTGGGTGGGGGATTTGGGCGGCGTGGGGCTTTTCACGACTATGTTAAACAAGCCGTCGCTATTGCCAAACAACTACCGGGCACGCCAGTAAAACTGCTTTGGAGCCGTGAAGAAGATATGACGCATGGTCATTATCACCCGATCACCAAGTGCAAACTGGTGGGTGGTTTTGATGACAAAGGTAATCTTACCGGATTGCATGTTCGCATCTCCGGGCAATCTATCCTGGCCGCCGTTCGACCTCAATGGATGGCGAAGAACGGTGCGGACATGCTGACTTTTCAGGGGTTTCACAAGGACGGTGACCATGCCTTTAGTTACACGGTGCCGAATTTACTGGTCGACCATGCCATGCGAAATCCCCACGTGCCGCCGGGTTTCTGGCGCGGGGTGAACATCAATCAAAATGCGATCTATATAGAGTGTTTCATCGATGAGCTGGCCCATGCAACTGGTAAGGATCCACTGGAGTTTCGACAAAAATTAATGGCTAATCATCCCAAAAGTTTAGCCGTACTCAATGCCGTGGCGGATAAAGCTGGTTGGGGTAAGCCAGCGCCTGATGGTGCGCATCGTGGTCTGGCAGTTGTTAAAACCTTTGGCAGTTATGTTGCAGCCTGCGCGGAAGTATCAGTGGATAAAGCGGGTCAATTGAAAATCCATCGCATTGTTGCCGCAACCGATCCTGGTTATGCGGTTAATCCGCAACAGATAGAACACCAGGTCGAAGGTTCCTTTGTGTTTGGTCTTTCGGGTTTGTTGTACGGTGAATGCACCGTGAAAGATGGCGCAGTCGAGCAGAAGAACTTTAATACCTATCCTTCGATGCTGATCAATGAGATGCCCAGGGTTGAAGTGATTGTCATGCCTTCCGGCGGGTTCTGGGGCGGCATTGGTGAACCCACCATTGCGGTAGCGGCACCCGCAGTATTGAACGCAATTTTTTCCGCCACCGGAAAACGTATTCGCCAGTTTCCGCTAAAGAATGCGGACCTGCGTTCAGTGTGATTCGTGGCGGTAGCAAAGGGGTATCAATAGGTGGATACTCTTTTCCCTTATGCACACGTCGTCGCTGGAGTGCTCATCTTTATCGTTGGCTTCTGTTTTCACTGGATTGGTCAACTCATTTCAGTGCTCAATTGGGATCTTGCGACACGACTTGGTCTTCAAGAGCAAGACATGCCAGCTGAGTACAAAATTTATGAACATGCTATTGCAGTCGCAGATGTTGCAGTAGCATGGCTCTATGGTGTCGTTGCGGTGGGACTGATTATTAATGCTGAATGGGGTTACAAATTGGCATGGATTCCCGGATCAATCCTTCTTTATCACGCTATTAGTGCATGGGTGTGGGAGGGTAATCGCAGAAAATCCGGTCACCAGTTATGGAGCAAACCATTTAGAATTGGATGGTGTTCCGTAAACATGCTCACGGCAGGGCTTGCGCTGCTCGTGGCCTGGGGTGGAAAAACCAGTTAACCATTTCCTGTAGAAATTACAGTAACTAGCGCTGCTAAGTTCAACACTTAAGAATCTTTCAATAATATTGTTTGAACACTAATGGATATCCCTCTTACAGGAAAAGTCGTTTTATACATCATTATCAGTCTATTTGGTCTGTTTTGTGTCATGTTATGGGGATGGCAGTTTATGGTTCTTCGTGGGAAACCCATGAAAAACCCAGATGGCTCAGTGGACGACTGGCATGAACAAAAATTATTTTATGGTATAGCGTTAGCGGATATCGTTGTAGCAGTTCCCGTGGCGCTTCTTGGAATTACATTAATCTTTCTAAATTGGCAGATTGGCTATTTTCTTACCGGTTTGGCAAGCTTTTGGTATCTGTGGGCCAATACAATGACTACAGCGACCAGCTTACGTTTCGAAAAGCCTAAGTTCACAATTAGCTGGATAGTTACCTTCCCTTTCCAGGTGGTTCTGGCATTGTCATATCTCGTCTGGCTGCTGCTCTATTTTGAGGAAATATTTGGGTCAACCTCATGAGGCACGGTTATGTCATAATCTTTTTGAAAGTCCGATCCAGCATTATTTCTTTGTGGAATCGTCAGGTACGGTGTAAGAAATTTATAAATAAAACTGTACAAATATGAATAAACAAATCCTGTTGTTACGGCTTAGCTACTGGATTGCAGCAATTGCAGATTTTGCTATAGCAGTTTTGGTTTTAATTCCTGAAAGAATGGGGGTGTCTGAAATAGTTTATCCAATGGGTCTTATGTCTGTTATCGCTTTTTCGTGGGCAGTGATGTTATTAATTGCAGACAGGAAGCCATTAGAAAGAAGCTGGGTGTTAATTCCAACGATTCTCGTTGTTGGCTTGCTTACTACAGTACTCGCCGTTTTTGGGTTAAATGAAATCATTGAATTTCGCATTGGACTATTTATTTTTGGAATCTGTTTAACGGTCTTTATGGCTTTTAGTTATTATGACGCGAATAAAGAAATATAACTATA
>NZ_CDLKIE010000180.1:0-8964 GCF_975902315.1 Kaarinaea lacus
GCCTGCAGGGTATAAACTGGATTAAGTCTTTAAAAAATGAATTGGTTTTTAGGGGCTTGTCCCTTGCTGAATGATTGCGTGAAAGGTATACTGCGCCCCTAATTTTTGGATGCGGCTGCGATGAAAAAAGCCAATGGTCCGGGCCTGCTGTTAATTAGTGTAGGGTCATTGTTAACGTCAATGATAGCTGCTGGTTTTTTGTTAGGGTATGGCGTTGACGTACTACTCGATACACAGCCAATCTTCTTGTTAAGTTTTGGACTTTTAGGTTTCATCGGCGGCATTCTGAAAGCATATAAGATTCTGAGTGACCCGGAGTTGCATTGAAAATAGCTGAGCCCGAATTAGCCGCCAAGGCCCGATGGGTAATCAGCACGCAACTGATAATAAGTGTCATCGTCGCGGCAGTATTTCTCGTAAAGGGTACTTGGGAGTCAGTAGCCGCCTTATATGGTGGGCTTGCAAGTATCTGTATCACAATACTTTTATTGTGGGGTATAAAAAGAGCGACAGAGGCCGCCAAAGAAAATCCGGGCAAGAGCATGCGGATACTTTACGTAGGAGCCGTGCAACGGTTTTTACTCGTAATCGGTTTATTAGCAATGGGAATTGCCCTGTTTAAGCTGGATCCCATTGCGATGTGCGTAGGATTTGCGCTCGCACAACTCAGTTACCTGGTAGGATCTCGGTTCAAAGGCGCTTAGGCCTTTGGGCGTAACTTGAGCACACTAATACAACGGAAAGTCGCAGCCATAGAGCGCGCTACCCAGTGTTAACTCAAGCAGTAAAAGTTTTTAAAAATAAATTGAGGGTTGAACGTTGAGTCAAGCAGCTGAAACAGCAGAAGGTTCCTCCGGTGGAGGCGGCACTGTTGAGTATATTCAACACCATCTAACCAACTTATGTGCTGGACCTGATTGTGATCCTGTCACACACAAAGCCGTCGGATTCTGGGCTTTTCATCTAGATACCATATTTTTCAGTCTCCTCTTAGGTGCTTTAATGCTGTTCGTCAGTGCGCGGCTTGTCGCTCGTATGACCGATGGCGTTCCTGGCAGGTTTCAAAATTTCGTGGAATCCATTCTGGATTTCGTGCAGGGCCAGATTAAAGATGGTTTTCCTAATGCGCCGGCAATGATTGCGCCCATGGCACTCACAATCTTCGTTTGGGTATGGCTAATGAACTTCATGGACTTGATCCCTGTTGATTTATTACCACTCATTGCCAGTTGGTTTGGAATTGGGTATCTGAAAGTCGTACCTACTACCGACCTGAGCACCACATTTGCAATGTCGTTCACCGTTTTTCTACTGATCGTATTTTACAACCTCAAGGCCAAAGGCCCGGTAGGTTATCTCAAGATGTTCCTGTTTCACCCCTTCGGTAAGTTTTTAGTACCGGTAAACATCATAATGACAGCCATTGAAGAACTGGCCAAACCATTAAGCCTTGGCTTGCGTTTGTTCGGAAACATGTTCGCGGGTGAATTGGTATTCCTGCTGATAGCGCTGTTGGGTGGTGCCGCAACATTAGGTGTTGGGCTTTTAATCTGGTTCCCGTTACAGGTAGTACTGGACCTGGCATGGTTGTTATTCCATATCCTGGTTATAACACTACAGGCATTTATTTTTATGGTGCTGACCATTGTGTACCTGAGTATGGCGCATACAGCAGACCACTAACACATAATTGATAATAAAAAGTAATTCAAATTTTTAGATGTAACAAACCGGTTTTAGTATTTTAATTTCATTATTTTTTATCTTTAAGGAGAGTAACAATGACACCAGATATGATTGCAACCATTTATGCCTATACCGCTGTTGGCGTTGGCGTAATTCTGGCGGCTGCAGGTTTGGGTTCAGCGATCGGTTGGGGTTTGATCTGTGCAAAAACCCTGGAAGGTATTGCGCGTCAACCTGAAATGCGTCCGCAGTTAATGACTAACATGTTTATCTTTGCAGGTTTGATGGAATCTTTTCCTTTTATCATCCTGGCTTTCGCGATGTGGTTCCTGTTCGCTAATCCGTTCATCGGTGCAATGCAGGCAGCTATTACTGCAGCAGGTGGCTAAGATATTTAATGGTTTTAGTATCCGTTGATGATGTTTTTAACAGGTAGCGGATTTAGCCAAAAGGAGCGAACACAGTGAACATTACGGTAACACTCATTGCGCAAATGCTCGCATTTATCCTGTTGATCTGGTTTGTCAACAAGGTGATGTGGAAGCCGATGATGGGGCTTATGGAAGCTCGTCAGAAGCGTATCGCGGATGGGCTTGCTGCAGCTGAAAAAGGCAAGCAGGAACAGGCAGACGCTGAGAAACGATCAGCAGAAATGCTGGAAGAATCCAAGCAGAAAGCGGCAGAAATTCTTGCTCAAGCTCAAAAGCGCGCCAAAGAAATCGAAGAAGAAGCAAAAGACAATGCGAAGGTTGAAGCTGAGCGTATCAAGGTGGCTGCAGAAGCTGAAATTGAGCGTGAAGTCAATCAGGCCAAAGAACATTTGCGTGTTCAGGTGGCAAGTATTGCGATTGCCGGTGCAGAACAGGTGCTGAAGCAACAAATTGACGCCAAGGCTCACGACAAATTGTTGAGCGATCTGGCGGCACAAATTTAAGGCGGAATCTCATGGCAGAAAAATCAACCATAGCCCGACCTTATGCTGAAGCCGTTTTTGCGCTCGCCAAAGAGCAATCGAAACTGAAACAATGGTCCGATATGTTGCAAGCCGCCGCGGCCGTCGCCATGAACGATGACATGCAGGCTATGATCAGCAACACCAACGTTGACAAGGCACAGTTAGCTAATTTGATTCTAGATGTTTGCGGTGGAAAGTTTACCGCAGAAGGTAAAAATCTCATCAAATTGCTTGCTGAAAATCGTCGCTTGCCAATGCTTGCAGAAATTGCAGCCCAGTATGAAGAACTCCGGGCAGAAGAAGAGAAAACCATTGATGCCGAAGTGATTGCGCCGTTCGAAGTCAGCGCGGCACAGCAAAAACAAATCGCAGAGAAATTAAAGGCACGCCTGGGCCGTGAGGTTTCCTTATCATGCAGCGTGGATTCAACCTTGTTAGGTGGCGCAATTATAAAAGCCGGTGACCTGGTTATTGACGGATCCACAAAAGGTCAGATTCAAAAACTTTCCATTGAGCTTACACATTAGGTCGGCTCCTGAGAGGAAAAAGCAATGCAATTAAATCCATCAGAAATTAGTGAACTTATAAAAGAACGTATTAAAAACTTCGAGGTAAAGACCGAAGCCAGTAACGAAGGTACCGTTGTCAGTGTTACTGACGGTATTGTTCGTATTCACGGTTTGTCCGACGTAATGTTAGGGGAAATGATTCAGTTCCCTGGCAACACATACGGAATGGCTTTGAACCTGGAGCGTGACTCCGTTGGTGCTGTGGTGTTGGGCTCTTACGAGCACATTACTGAAGGTGACAAGGTTCAGTGTACCGGTCGTATTCTGGAAGTGCCCGTTGGTGAAGGTTTGCTGGGGCGTGTTGTTGACTCCCTGGGTAATCCCATCGATGGCAAAGGCCCCATTGAGTCTTCAATGACATCTCCCATCGAAAAAGTTGCACCTGGCGTTATTGAGCGTCAGTCGGTCGATCAGCCGGTTCAAACCGGTCTGAAATCAATCGACTCCATGGTACCCATCGGTCGAGGCCAGCGTGAGTTGATCATCGGCGACCGCCAAACAGGTAAAACGGCTGTTGCGGTTGATGCCATCATTAACCAGAAAGGTACTGGTATCAAATGTGTCTACGTTGCGGTGGGTCAGAAAGCATCCAGTATCGCTAATGTGGTACATAAGCTGGAAGAACATGGCGCAATGGAACATACCATTGTGGTGGCGGCGAGTGCCTCTGATTCGGCAGCCTTGCAATTTATTGCGCCATACTCCGGTTGTTCCATGGGCGAATACTTCCGCGATATTGGTGAAGATGCATTAATTATTTACGATGATTTGACAAAGCAGGCCTGGGCCTATCGTCAGGTTTCCCTGTTGCTGCGTCGTCCACCGGGTCGTGAAGCGTATCCAGGTGATGTATTCTATCTTCACTCACGTTTATTAGAGCGTGCTTCACGCATCAACGCTGACTACGTAGAAAAAATTACCGATGGCAAAGTGAAAGGTAAAACCGGTTCCTTAACTGCGTTACCTATCATCGAAACTCAGGCGGGTGACGTATCGGCGTTCGTACCGACTAACGTTATTTCCATTACTGATGGCCAGATCTTCCTGGAAACAGATTTGTTTAACGCCGGTATTCGTCCGGCGATTAACGCAGGTTTGTCAGTATCGCGGGTAGGTGGTGCGGCACAGACCAAGGTCATTAAGAAGCTGGGTGGCGGTGTGCGTCTTGACCTTGCTCAGTATCGTGAACTTGCTGCGTTTGCCCAGTTCGCTTCTGACCTGGACGAAGCAACACGTAATCAAATCGAACGTGGCCAACGCGTTACGGAATTGATGAAACAAAAACAGTATTCTCCGCTAACCATTGCTGAAATGGCTATTTCTCTATATGCAGCTAATGAAGGTTTTCTCGATGATGTTGAAATTGAGAAAGTTGTGGATTTTGAAGCTGCGTTACACGCCTATGTCAAAGCCAATAATGCGGACTTGCTGCAAAAGATTAACGATACTGGCGACTACAATGACGACATTGCCGCAGAGATCAAAGCAGCGATCGAGAAATTTAAATCCAGCAGCACCTGGTAATGCTCTTAAATTACAAGTGAAGGAATAAACCATGGCAGTTGGAAAAGAGATACGCAATCAGATCAGGAGTGTTAAGAACACACAAAAGATCACGCGTGCTATGGAAATGGTGGCGGCGAGTAAAATGCGCAAAGCGCAGGACCGCATGAGTGCTTCAAGACCTTATGCCGACAAAATTCGCAACGTTATTTCCCATCTGGCTCATGCGCATCCCGAGTATAAGCATACTTATATGAAAGAGCGTGAGGTGAAACGTGTTGGTTTTATTATTATCTCCAGTGATCGTGGTTTGTGCGGTGGTTTGAACAGTAATCTATTCAGAACCAATGTGCACGAATTGAGTAAATGGGACGAAAAAGGTGTCGGAATTGACTTATGTACCGTAGGCACAAAAGCGACAGGTTATTTCCGTCGCTTAGGCAGTAAAATAGTTGCCGATGCAGGTCACCTGGGTGATGCGCCGGAAATCGAAGACCTGATAGGTACTGTCAAAGTTATGCTGGACGCATTTGATAATGGCGAAATTGATCGCCTCTACGTGGTTTACAACAAGTTTGTGAATACCATGACACAGGAACCGCGCGTGGATCAGCTGCTGCCTATTGAGAAATCGGAAAGCAAGGAATTAGAGCATCATTGGGATTATATTTACGAGCCAGAAGCCAAAGAAGTGCTGACGGATCTGTTGACGCGCTATATCGAATCCCTGGTTTATCAGGCTTTGGTGGAAAATATTGCCTGTGAGCAGGCTGCGCGTATGGTGGCAATGAAAGCGGCTTCCGATAACGCCGGAAGTATGATTGATGATTTAGAACTGGTTTATAACAAAGCACGCCAGGCAGCCATCACTCAGGAGCTGTCAGAAATCGTAAGTGGCGCAGCGGCCGTCTAAGAATTTATTAGATATTGTTAAGAGGACTAAAAATATGAGTTCCGGAGAAATTGTACAGATCATTGGCGCGGTAGTAGACGTGGAATTCCCACGTGACGCAATGCCTAAAGTTTATGATGCGCTTAAAGTCGCGGATGCTGGACTGACGCTTGAGGTGCAGCAGCAATTGGGTGATGGCGTGGTTAGAACGATTGCCATGGGTGCGTCGGAAGGTTTGAAGCGCGGCCTGACCGTTGACAATACAGGCGCGCCAATCTCAGTACCTGTGGGTCAAAAAACACTGGGTCGCATTATGGATGTACTGGGCGACCCCGTTGATGGCGCTGGTGATGTTGGTGCCGAAGATAACTGGGCGATTCATCGTAAAGCTCCGACTTTTGAAGAATTGTCGGCTACTACGGACATTCTCGAAACAGGCATCAAGGTTATCGACCTGGTTTGCCCCTTCGCGAAAGGTGGTAAGGTTGGCTTGTTCGGGGGTGCGGGTGTAGGTAAGACCGTTAACATGATGGAGCTGATTCGTAACATCGCGATCGAGCATAGCGGTTATTCAGTATTCGCAGGTGTAGGTGAGCGTACTCGTGAAGGTAACGATTTCTACCACGAGATGAAAGAATCCAACGTACTGGACAAAGTATCCCTGGTTTATGGTCAGATGAATGAGCCTCCTGGTAACCGTTTGCGTGTTGCCTTAACCGGTTTGACGATGGCGGAATATTTCCGTGAAGAAGGGCGCGACGTATTGCTGTTTATCGATAACATCTATCGTTACACACTGGCGGGTACTGAGGTATCAGCATTGTTAGGTCGTATGCCTTCTGCGGTAGGTTACCAGCCAACACTGGCGGAAGAAATGGGTGCTCTTCAGGAACGTATTACATCGACCAAGACTGGTTCTATCACTTCTATCCAGGCGGTATATGTTCCCGCGGATGACTTGACTGACCCGTCACCTGCAACAACGTTTGCCCACCTGGATGCGACTGTCGTACTGTCACGTCAAATCGCCGAGCTGGGTATTTACCCGGCAGTTGATCCGCTGGACTCAACCAGTCGTCAGCTGGATCCCCTGGTTATTGGGCAGGAGCACTATGATGTCGCTCGCGGCGTACAGGGTACCTTGCAGCGTTATAAAGAACTGAAAGATATTATCGCCATTCTGGGTATGGATGAATTATCTGAAGAAGACAAGCAACTGGTTACCCGGGCACGTAAGATTCAGCGCTTCTTGTCACAGCCTTTCTTTGTGGCGGAAGTATTTACTGGCTCTCCCGGTAAATTCGTTCCCATGAAAGAAACCATTCGTGCGTTCAAAGGCATTCTTGCTGGTGATTACGATCACATACCGGAACAGGCCTTTTACATGGTTGGTACCATCGAAGAAGCGGTGGAAAAAGCCAAGTCTGTATAACCCGTAATTTAGAGAGCTTGTAGAGGGTTTCGCCAATGGCAGCCACAATGACAGTTGAAATTGTAAGTGCAGAATCCGAGATTTACTCGGGTACAGCGAAGATGTTCTTTGCACCGGCGGTAATGGGTGAAGTCGGGGTAATGCCAAAGCATACGCCTTTGCTGACCAAGATCCGACCTGGAGAAGTACGTGTCATCAATGAAGATGATGAGGAAGAGTTCTTTTACGTATCAGGCGGTATGCTTGAAATTCTTCCTACTGGTGTGACGGTACTGGCAGATACTGCCCAGAGAGCGCGCGACCTTGATG
Source organism: Kaarinaea lacus (assembly GCF_975902315.1). Taxonomy (NCBI): domain Bacteria; kingdom Bacillati; phylum Cyanobacteriota; class Cyanophyceae; order Nostocales; family Nodulariaceae; genus Kaarinaea; species Kaarinaea lacus. The sequence goes on from NZ_CDLKIE010000180.1 coordinate 7,347, forward strand.
AAGCTGCAGCACTGGAAGCAAAAGAACGTGCGGAAAAAGCTTTGGCAGACCGCAAGGACGATGTGGATTATGCTACTGCAGAAGCGCAACTGGCAGATGCTATTGCTCAGATTGAAGCGATTCAGAAGATCAAGAAAAAGCTCGGTAAAGCTTAATCAGGGTATTACCTTAGCAGTAACCAATTGGAAGGGCGGATTAAACCGCCCTTTTTTATGTCCGCTATAGTTATAGAATTACATTGCTGAAATTTGGTGGGTAATAATTTTGCAAAAATAACCGGTTAAATTACATCGATTTAACGGCAAATTTTCGGTTACAATGCATTTTTTGACTGGCGAATTAATATCCCTGAAACTGCCCGGTGCCTGGGGGAAGAATGGTCGGCACGTAATTCGCAAGTGTTAGAATAAACGAATTTCGATTTGTCATTTTTTAAACTATAAACTGACAACCCTAATTAAACGATATCACGATAATCTAACTTGGCTAAACGTCCCAATTTACATGTTGTCATATTAGCAGCCGGGCAAGGTACGCGGATGAGATCTGCTATGCCCAAGGTTTTACATGCCATTGGTGGGAAACCATTGCTGGAGCATGTTATTCAAACTGCAATGAATTTAAATGCTGAGTCTTTGCATGTAGTTTACGGTCATGGTGGTGAACTGGTTAAGCAACAGCTTTCCCACTATGACGTCAATTGGGTTTTGCAGGATCAACAACTTGGCACCGGTCATGCTGTTGAACAGGCAATGCCAGCCATACCGGATAATGAATCCGTGCTAATACTCTATGGTGATGTACCACTGATTAAGCAGGAAACATTAGCGTTGTTGATTGAAGCTTCAGGTCAGGATGCGCTTGGATTGTTAACAGCCAATCTGCCGGACTCCACGGGATATGGTCGCATTGTTCGAAATGAAGCCGGAGATGTGGTGAAAATCATCGAGGAAAAAGATGCCAATGATGAACAACGTGGCATAAAAGAAATTAACACCGGTATGTTGGCGCTTGGTTCTAGCAAGCTTAAATCCTGGCTGGAACAACTGGAAAATAATAACGCCCAGGGCGAATATTATTTAACGGACGTTATTGGAATGGCTGCGTTGGAGAATGTTCCCATCAACACAGTACAGCCTGACTCTCTCTTCGAAATTGAAGGTGTCAACAACAAAAAACAGTTAGCTGAGCTAGAGCGTGCCTACCAACGGCAACAAGCCGAAAAGCTAATGCTGAATGGTGTTACCTTTCGTGATCCGGATAGATTTGATTTGCGAGGAGAGCTGGAAGTTGGTGAGGATGTTGTTATTGATGTCAATGTCGTTATCGAAGGGAAGGTTAGCCTTGGCAACGGAGTAAGTATTGAGTCCAACAACGTGATAATCAACTCATCTATTGCAGATAACTCGGTAATTCATCCAAATTGTGTTATTGAATCGTCAACTGTCGGGAAAAATTGTGAAATTGGTCCATTCGCAAGGTTAAGACCGGAATCTAATCTAATAGAGCAGGTTAAAGTTGGCAACTTTGTCGAAATTAAGAAATCAAATATCGCGTTAGGTTCAAAAGTGAACCACCTTAGTTACATTGGCGATACAGAAATGGGCGAAAAAGTGAA
>NZ_CDLKIE010000181.1:0-5544 GCF_975902315.1 Kaarinaea lacus
CTGCAGAGGATGCCCCCTGATCTTGCGACTCAGCCGGCGATGTTATAGCTGTGCTATTTGTTTGACTCGTTTGGCGTGATTCCGGTGTTGATGATTCGCGATTCTGACTGGCAGTACCGGAATCCTGCTGTTGCCCAGGGCTACTTTCCGATGCTACTGGTTGAGACGGCTGGGCCACACTGGATTGGTTTTCGCTTTGACGAGATTCATAATTCGATCGAGCTTCTGTTTGGCGTTCCTGGGAGCCACCATTAGACGCGGACGCGGCGGTTCTGTCTTTTTTAGATTCGCCTTCGCGACGTCTGCGTCGTCCGCCACGACGGCCGCGACGAACATTCCGTTCTTTTCCTGAATCAGATTTTGATTCCGGCGCTGCTTGCGTTGATTGTGCCGACGCAGCCTGTTGTTCCTGCTGGCCAGTAGATTGCTCAGCGGCAGCTTGTTGATCAGTTTTACGCTCTTGTCCTTGCCGACCACCACCTTTACGATCGCGACCACCTGAATCCTGGCGGCGTCCACCCTCGCTACGACGTTGTTGTTGCCGTTTACGTGAACCTTGCCCGGATCTTTGTTGCCCGCCACGACCGCTACTCCGTTGTCGACGGTGTGGTGACTGACGGGATGGTGGTGGTTTGCTGGCTGGTTTTTCTTTCTCTTTTTCTTCTGGTGCACCAAACAAACCATTCAGAAAACGCTTCAGGATACCCGGTTTGCTGACTGCCTGAGGGGGTGGCGCAGGTTGCGTGGGAACCACAGATTTTACAACGGGTTCTTCAATCGGCGCCTTTTGTGTTTCTGCCATTGATTCTGGCGCTTCCTCGCGTTCTATAGTCATTTTATAACTGGATTGAGCGGAGGCTGTCTGGCTGACTTCGCTGGTTTTCACACGCTGAATTTCATAGTGCGGCGTTTCGAAGCTTTCGTTGGGTAACAAAATTAGGGAGATCTTTTGCCGCTTTTCAATTTCCAGCAATGCCTGGCGTTTTTCATTTAATAAATAGGTCGCCACATTAACCGGAAGTTGAATCACAATCTTCGCGGTGTGTTCTTTCATGGCTTCTTCTTCGATGAGACGCAATATCGAGAGTGCCAGTGATTCAGTACCGCGAACCGTGCCCTGGCCCTGACATCTAGGGCAGACCACCTGGCTGGATTCACCCAGTGAAGGTCGCAGTCTCTGGCGTGACATTTCCAGAAGACCGAAACGGGAGATGCGCCCAATTTGCACACGGGCCCGGTCCATTTTAAGCGCTTCTCTTAAGGTATTTTCCACTTCCCGTTGATTGCGATTGGATGTCATGTCAATGAAATCAATGACAATCAATCCGCCAAGGTCGCGTAAACGCAGCTGCCGAGCGACTTCCTCGGCTGCCTCACAATTGGTATTCAGTGCGGTCTCTTCAATATCGCCGCCCTTGGTTGCCCGAGACGAGTTGATATCTATGGAGAGTAGTGCCTCGGTATGATCCATGACGATGGCGCCACCGGAAGGCAAACGGACCTCCCGTTGAAACGCGGTTTCTATTTGAGATTCAATCTGAAAGCGGGTAAATAATGGAACCTTCTCCTGGTAAAGTTTCACTTTTTCCAGGTTGTGCGGCATAACCAGTTGCATGAACTCACGGACGCGATCGTAGGTTCCGCGTTCGTCTATGATGAGCTCGTTAATATCGCTGCGCAGGTAATCACGCAGTGCGCGGATAATAACATTACTTTCCTGGTAGATAAGAAAGGGTGCTTCGCGTTCACCGGCCGCTTTTTCACACGCTTCCCAGAGCTGAAGCAGGTAATTCAAGTCCCACTGCAATTCTTCGGCGTTTCGGCCAACGCCGGCGGTGCGAACGATAATTCCCATATCTAGCGGGATATCCAGTGCTGCCAGTGCATCTCGAATTTCCTGTCGGTCGTCACCCACGATTCGGCGAGAAACCCCGCCTGCCCGTGGATTATTAGGCATGAGGACTAAATAACGACCAGCCAGGCTGATAAAGGTGGTGAGCGCAGCGCCTTTATTACCACGTTCTTCTTTTTCGATCTGAACGATGACTTCCTGGCCTTCCTTGACCACATCCTTGATATTGATGCGACCACCGCTTAAATCGACGGAAGGATCAAAATAGGTTCGTGAGATTTCTTTCAGAGGGAGGAAACCATGGCGTAGACCACCATAGTCAACAAATGCCGCTTCGAGGCTAGGTTCCAGTCGCGTGATACGACCTTTGTAAATATTAGCTTTTTTCTGTTCTCGACCGGCGGCTTCTATATCTAAATCATATAACCGTTGGCCATCCACCAACGCGACACGCAACTCCTCAGGCTGAGTTGCGTTAAACAACATTCTTTTCATTGTTTTAATCTCTCTCGGCGCTCATACCTCGCATCCCTTCCTCTCCGGGATAGCGCTTGCTGAGAGCTGTACGCCTAGTACTTATGCTTGTTCTTTATGGCTACTAGCAATAGGCTTGTGGATAATTCGTTGAGTCCACTAAGCAAGCTCACACGCAATAATGGTTGATCCGCAAGGGAGCGCACTACGTTATGTTAAATTTATGACAACTACTTGATTACTGTATACTTTGCATCCGTGTTAGAACGGATGCCTGGAATTCTATTGGAATTCACTTTCTTACGTAATTTCAAAGCTATCCCGCTTGTATTTGTTGACTATAGCAGTTATATCAGACTTCGACAATGTCAACAAAATAGATATCAACTTTAAGAGTCCACACTAACAGGGCGCATGGAAAAATCTGTAGAAAAACCTTATATCGTCGAAATTAGTGACGAAAGAGCTGGCCAACGAATAGACAATTTCTTGGTAACCCATTTGAAAGGTGTGCCCAAAAGTCGTGTCTATAGACTGTTGCGCAAGGGGGAAGTTCGCGTCAATAAAGGGCGTATAAAGCCCGATTATCGTTTGAAGATAGGAGATAACGTAAGAATCCCTCCAGTTCGCGTCACAAATAAGGAAGATCACGCACAAAGCCGGCCATCTCAAAGTATTCTTTCAGCCATTGAAGCATCCATTATTTACCAGGAGCAAGGTTTATTCGTTATCAACAAGCCTGCGGGCATCGCCGTTCATGGTGGGAGCGGCATTGACCACGGTGTCATTGAGGCAATGAGGATTCTGTTTCCTTCAGAGCAGCACCTGGAACTGGTGCATCGATTAGACCGGGATACATCAGGCTGTTTATTAATTGCCAGGAAACGCAGCGTGCTGAAACGACTCCATGAACAACTTCGAAATAACGGTATTCGAAAAACTTATGTGGCCCTGGTGAGAGGACGTTGGACAGGTGGTAAACAAACCATTGATGCGCCGCTGCGCAAGAATACCCTGAAATCCGGAGAACGTATTGTTCGCGTTGATCCCGAGGGCAAATCAGCCCAGAGTATTTTCAAGCCGATTAAAAGCTATGCAGATTCAACCCTCATGGAGATTGAACTCATTACAGGTCGTACCCATCAAATACGAGTACATGCGAGTCACGCCGGTCATCCCATTGCAGGCGATGAAAAATACGGCCAGCGTGGTTTTAACTTATCCATGAAGGAACGTGGGTTGAATCGATTATTTTTACATGCAAAATCGCTCAGTTTTGCCATGTCGGATTCCGATAATATGATCACTGTGGTGGCCCCACTGGGATCCGAACTGGAGCAGGTGCTGCATAATTGTGAACATGCGATAACATTAACCAGGACATAACGGGAAAGGTAATAGACAGTGCAGCAACAAATAGATTTGGTCATATTTGACTGGGATGGCACGCTGATTGATTCTCAGGCAAACATTGTCCAGTGTTTACAATGGATGAGTCGTGATCTTGATTTACCTGAACGCACGGAAAATGAGCTGAGTAACATCATCGGGCTTGGTTTATATGAAGCATTAAGTACCCTGTATCCTGACAGCGATCCACAAGACTATCCACAAATGGTAGACCGCTACCGTTATCATTTTTTTAGCAGTGATCCTTCGCTGCCATTTCCTGGCGCTGAAGATGTACTGTCTCATTTATCGAACAATGACTATTTACTGGCCGTCGCTACCGGAAAAGGAAGACGCGGATTAGACAAGGCGCTGGACAGCACCGGATTTCGGCAAATGTTTCACACCACACGCTGCGCCGATGAAACGCGTTCCAAGCCACATCCACAGATGCTGGAAGAAATTCTGGATGAGCTTGGCGTAGAGCCGCAGCGCGCCGTAATGATTGGCGATACTGAGTATGATTTGCATATGGCCAATAACGCAGGTGTGCATGCAATCGGTGTGAGTTATGGCGTTCATGATAGCGATCGACTGCAGCAATGCGAGCCAGTTGCCATAATTAACGAGATTCGTGCTTTACTTAATTGGTTGAATGGCGAGAAAATTGCAGTTTGACCCAGTAAGGACCGAGCATAATCAATCTCATTCTGATTAATTTTTATCTGGAGTGATAGCCATTCGTTCCGACAGCAAAGGACTCATTTCATAATGACTGAAGACGAAAAGAAACCATTCAATCCTGAAGGGAAAAGTAACGATGATACTGAGTCGAAAGACGGTGATTCAGGCGGGTCGGAGGGTAAGGAAGCTTCCACTCCCTTGTCCTACGAGCGATACGACGATGCTCAGGATCCATGGACACAATCAGCCTCAATAGATCAGAAAAAACAATCGGGATCTTCAACAGGTCCTGGCTCCAGAACCGACAAACCAAAATCCGCTGGTGTATTTGCTGGTAAAGGCAAGAACAAAGTTGATTTGTCAGACGAACACTGGGATCGTGATATCCTGAATCGCCTGGCTTTTGCCACCTTAAATGAACAACGTCGCTCGCGCCGCTGGAATGTGTTTTTCAAGGCGCTGGCGTTTATTTATGTTGGCGCACTCCTGTTTTATATCCCTTCAGATCTGGGTCAAAAAGGAATTGCTGGCGGAAAACACACCGCGATTATCGAAGTGACCGGTACTATTGCTGCGGATTCGGAAGCTAATGCAGATAACATCGTCGGTGGATTGCGCGCAGCGTTTAAAAATAAAAATACCGCCGCGGTAATTCTGCGCATCAACAGCCCTGGTGGTAGTCCGGTTCAGGCGGGTTACATATATGATGAAATTAAGCGCTTGCGCGCCAAGTATCCCAATACCAAACTATATGCTGTTATCGCTGATATGTGTGCCTCAGGTGGATATTATATCGCAGCCGCAGCCGATGAAATTTATGCCGACAAGGCCAGTATCGTCGGTTCTATTGGTGTATTGATGAATAGCTTTGGTTTTGTGGAAGCCATGAAGAAAGTTGGGGTAGAGCGCCGTTTAATAACTGCCGGTGAACATAAAGGTGTACTGGATCCTTTTTCTCCCATCAACAAAGAAGAATTGAAACACGTGAAGTCATTACTTGACGGTGTGCATCAGCAGTTTATCAAGGTTGTAAAAGAGGGACGTGGCGACCGTTTGAAGGAATCACCCAAGCTGTTCAGTGGCCTGTTCTGGAATGGTGAAGAGGGTGTAAAGCTTGGCCTGGTAGATGGCCTGGGTAGTTCAAG
>NZ_CDLKIE010000182.1:0-7874 GCF_975902315.1 Kaarinaea lacus
CTCACTTACTGGATCGGTAGAAGCATGGTAAAACTCAAATATTTTTCTCTGCCAAATTTGCTGTTACCGAAGCCGCTTGTCCCTGAATTTATTCAAAGTGATATCGTTCCTGATAAAGTTGGCAGCACCTTGCTAAGTTATTTAAATGATGATGCAAAGGTTCTGGAACTTGTGCAAGGATTTAATGAAGTACATTCCCAGCTTCAAAAAAATGCCAGTGAATCTGCTGCGGTAGCGGTAATGGATTTGCTCGAACATACAGGCTGACTATGGGTCAAGAAACCTTAACATATTATAGTGATGCTAAATTGATTGCAGGCGTTGATGAAGTGGGACGCGGGCCATTGGCGGGGCCAGTGGTGACAGCAGCTGTTATACTGGACGAACACAATCCGATTGAAGGATTGACTGATTCAAAAAAACTGACTGAGCAGCAACGAGAAAAATTTGCCGAAGAAATAAAGGAAAAAGCCATAGCCTGGTCATTAGGTAGAGCCGAAGTGCATGAAATTGATGAGATTAATATATTGCAGGCAACTTTGCTGGCAATGCAGCGCGCAGTGGCCGCGCTGACTCCAAAACCTGAATATGTTCTGGTCGATGGTAATCGTTGCCCAGAATTTCATTGTCCCGCTGAAGCTATTATAAAGGGGGATTTGCATGTTGCCGTGATCAGTGCTGCTTCTATTATTGCCAAGGTAGCGCGTGACCAGGAAATGCAGCAGCTCGACAAACAATATCCCGGCTATGGTTTGCAGAGTCATAAAGGCTATCCGACTAAAAAGCATATCGCGGCCCTGGAAAAGCTGGGCGTTACGCCCATTCATCGGCAGTCTTATGGACCGGTGAAAAAGTTACTCTGACGGGATCTGGTTTAGTTTCGAATGACGTGGTAAAAAAGTAGTACCTGCATTAAATTAATGCGGTAAGTCTAAGAAATCACAAGAAATATATCTTCTGTGTGCTATTTGATCGCCTTTCTAATCAACGCTGCAATTGGCGGTTTAATCGATGGTGGATATATTTTTTCAGACAGCCGTTCAAGAAAGATCCATCGATGATCGGTAGTGCAAGTCCCGGTAGAGAATCATGCTGATCGGGCATGAGATGGTGTAAAATGCTACTCACTCTTCACGGCTTTATGGTGCGCTAACGCATGGACCCAAAATTCGTTCATTTGCATGTTCATACCGAATATTCCCTGGTAAACGGAATCGTCCGTGTTAAATCTCTGGTAAATGCGACGAAAAATGCGGGAATGCCTGCTGTTGCAGTGACCGACCAATGTAATTTGTTTTCGATGGTTAAGTTTTACAAGGCGGCGCTCAGTGCAGGCGTGAAGCCGATCATTGGAGTTGATGTCTGGGTAGCCAACGACAAGCAGCCTAACCAGCCCTATCCACTTGTCCTGTTATGTCAAAACAACGCGGGATACCAGAACCTCACTCGCCTGGTTTCAAAAAGCTACACCGATGGCCAGCACAGCGGTATTCCAATATTAGATCGCGCATGGCTGGTTGGTGCCACCGAGGGATTGATTGCCTTGTCCGGTGGTGTCCATGGTGACATAGGACAGGCTTTACTTTCCAGTGATGCGGCCGAAGCAAAACAGTTGCTCAAACAGTGGGAAAATTTATTCCCACAACGTTTTTATCTACAACTGCAGCGCGTGGGTAAACCTCACGAAGAAGACTATATCCATGCTGCTGTTGATCTGGCACAACAAAGCGGTGTGCCCGTGGTCGCAACAAATGCTGTTCATTTTATTGAATCCAGGGATTTCGAGGCGCACGAAGTACGGGTTTGTATCCATGAAGGTCGTACTCTGGATGATTCGAGGCGACCGAAAAATTTCACAGCACAACAATACCTGCGGTCGCCAGAAGAAATGCTCGAGTTGTTTCAGGATATTCCTGAAGCTTTGCAAAATAGCGTTGAGATAGCTCGACGATGTAACGTCGAACTGTCACTGGGAAAAAATTATTTGCCGGATTTTCCAATTCCCGAGGGTATGACCGAAGACAGCTATTTCCGTCAACTGGCTAAAGAAGGTTTAGAACAACGCCTGGCCGTATTATTTGACACCCGTGATCCTGATTTTGGGAAAATACGTAAACCTTATGACGAACGCCTGGATATTGAACTCGATGTAATAATTAATATGGGTTTTCCGGGTTATTTTCTTATTGTTGCTGACTTTATCAAGTGGGCAAAAAATAATGGTGTTCCCGTAGGGCCCGGGCGGGGCTCGGGTGCGGGTTCACTGGTAGCGTATGCGCTGACCATCACTGATCTTGATCCGTTGAAATACGAATTGCTGTTTGAACGATTTTTAAATCCGGAACGGGTATCCATGCCGGATTTCGATGTGGATTTCTGTATGGAAGGTCGAGACCGGGTTATCGAGTATGTGGCCAATCACTATGGGCGTGAAAAAGTTTCCCAGATTATTACTTATGGGTCCATGGCGGCCAAGGCGGTGGTCCGCGATGTAGGGCGGGTATTAAGTCACCCCTATGGATTTGTTGATCAGATTGCCAAGTTAATACCGTTTGAGATTGGTATCACGCTGGAAAAAGCGTTGGAGCAGGAAGAAGCCTTAAAAGAGCGCTACGACAACGAAGAGGACGTGCAAGCGTTGATCGATATGGCGCGTTCGCTGGAAGGCATGGCGCGCAATGCGGGTAAACATGCGGGTGGTGTTGTCATCGCGCCGTCTAAACTAACAGACTTCACCCCGCTTTATTGTGAGCAAGGCGGTGGCAGCCTGGTTACCCAGTTTGACAAAGATGATGTGGAGTCTGTCGGCCTGGTCAAATTTGACTTTTTAGGCTTACGTACCCTGACAATCATTAACTGGGCGGTGCAAACCATTAATCGGCGCAAGAAAGCTAATCAGGAAGCGTTAATAAATATCGACACAATTCCCATTGACGATCCGGCAAGCTTTGAGCTGCTAAAAGACTGTGCAACAACCGCAATATTTCAGCTCGAGTCGCGCGGTATGAAAGACCTTATCAAACGCTTGCAGCCTGATAACTTTGAAGACATTGTGGCGCTGGTGGCTCTGTTTCGCCCCGGCCCCTTGCAATCGGGTATGGTGGATGATTTTATTAATCGTAAACATGGCCGTGCCAAAGTCGAATATCCTCACCCTGATCTGGAACCCATCCTGAAGCCCACATATGGTGTTATCCTGTATCAGGAACAGGTCATGCAGATCGCACAGGTGCTGGCCGGCTATACCCTGGGCGGTGCGGATTTGTTACGTCGCGCGATGGGTAAAAAGAAACCTGAGGAAATGGCCAAGCAGCGGGAAATATTTACCGAAGGTGCGGTAGCACGGGGCGTTGACCATAAAACCGCAACCCATATCTTCGATTTGATGGAAAAGTTTGCCGGTTACGGTTTCAATAAATCACATTCGGCAGCCTATGCGCTGGTTTCCTATCAAACGGCATGGTTAAAACGCCACTATCCAGCGGCATTCATGGCAGCAGTATTATCGGCCGATATGGACAATACTGATAAAGTTGTATCACTTATTGATGAGTGTCGCGCAATGAAACTCAAGGTGGTGTCGCCCAATGTGAATGTGTGTGAATACCAGTTTACTATTACTGATGACCATACGGTGCTCTATGGTCTGGGTGCGATCAAAGGTGTGGGTGAAGGTGCCATTGAAAGTATCCGCAACAACTTTCACGAACAAGGCAAGTTTGAAAACCTGTTTGAGTTTTGTCAGCGAATTGATCTTAAGAAAGCCAACCGCCGTACATTAGAAGCTTTGATTCGCGCCGGTGCGCTTGATGAGTTAGGCCCTAATCGAGCCACCCTGATGGCATCATTGACTACGGCACTTCAACTGGCAGATCAACAGTCTCGCAATACGGCGAGTGGTCAGGAAGATTTGTTTGGAACATTGGCCCCCTCCGATGCGAAGCCGGAACAGGTATCTTGTGAATTTGTCGATGCGCAGGACTGGGATGACGAAACACGTCTTAATGGCGAAAAAGAAACACTGGGCCTATATTTGACCGGTCACCCTATTGAACGCTACGAAACAGAGTTACAGGGAATTATTACTTCCAGGATCGCTAATTTGAATCCTACCAGTAATCAGACTATGACTGTCGCTGGTCTTATTGTTGCAATGCGTACCATGAATACCAAGCGTGGCGATAAAATGGCGTTTATTACCCTGGATGATCGAACCGGACGGGTGGAACTTGCCGTCTTTGCCGAGCCCTTTCAGCAGTACCGTGACATGTTGGCGAAAGATCGACTGGTCGTGGTAGAAGGTGATGTCAGTATTGATGATTATACTGGCGGAGTAAAAATGAGTGCACAAAAAATTTATGATATTGGTCGGGCGCGGGAAGCTTTCGCCTCGCGTTTACTGGTTACTGTCGACCATCAAAAAGCGGGAAATGGTTTTGTCAGTACGCTTGCCAAAGTGCTTACACCATTCAAGGATGGTCATTGCCCCGTCTATTTGCATTATCTTGGGTCTACGGCAAAGGCCAATATCCGCCTTGGAGATAACTGGTGCGTTCACCCCACAGATGAGTTAATACATCGATTAAATGAACTCGCCGGGGAAAGCAATGTTAGGGTAGAATATAGGCCGCAAAAAACGATTACACCGCGATTGGCTGAGCCAGCGGTATTTTAGTAAACGAATAAACCATAAGAACGTAACATATGAATCTGAACTTTTTAGAATTTGAACAGCCGATCGCGGAGCTGGAAGCCAAAATTGAGGAACTGCGTTATGTTGGCAGTGATGCCGAAATAAACATTTCTGAAGAGATTAGCAAGCTTCAGGAAAAGAGCCAGGCTTTAACAGAATCCATATTTTCCAGCTTGTCGCCATGGCAGATTTCGCAATTATCGAGGCATCCACAGCGACCTTATACCCTGGACTATATAGAGCGTATTTTTACAGATTTTGAAGAGTTGCACGGTGATCGAGTCTTCGCAGACGATCCGGCCATTGTCGGTGGATTGGCCAGGCTGGATGGCAAGCCGGTCATGATTATTGGCCAGCAAAAAGGGCGCGATACAAATGAAAAAGTGAGACGTAACTTTGGTATGCCCCGACCGGAAGGTTACCGCAAGGCCATGCGCCTGATGCAAATGGCGGAACGTTTCAAAATGCCGATCTTCACCTTTATTGATACACCCGGTGCTTATCCGGGTATTGATGCAGAGGAGCGCGGACAAAGCGAGGCGATTGCCCGAAACCTGCTGGTGATGGCTCAGTTAAAGACGCCAATTATTTGTACTGTCATTGGCGAAGGTGGTTCAGGTGGTGCCTTGGCAATCGGCGTCGGTGATCGCATAGCCATGCTGCAATACAGTACCTATTCCGTGATTTCACCGGAAGGATGTTCTTCCATATTGTGGAAAAGTGCCGAGAATGCATCTGATGCTGCAGAGGCAATGGGTATTACCTCACAGCGGTTAAAAGAACTCAATTTAATCGATCAGATAATTAGTGAGCCATTGGGCGGTGCGCATCGTGATGTTGACAACATGGCGAAGAATATCAAGAATTTTCTGGTGGAGAGCCTGGATATATTTGAACGCACCGCCCTGGATAAGTTACTTGAGCAGCGTTATGAGCGCTTAATGCAGTATGGCAATTTTTCTGATGCCTGATTATTTAGCGATGAATAAACCATAAAATGGCAGGCAAAGTTATTTCTGTTTCAGGTTTTTCTTCTTTATAACTAACACAGCATGCTGCGTTGCGCTTATGGCAATTACCACGCCACATTCCAAAGTAGTCCAGTCCGTATTAACGTGTTTAAAGCAAGCCGCTGATATAAAGCGCTACTGGATAGCGTACAGCGGTGGAATAGACTCTCACGTGCTGGTGCACGTCTTGGCCACACATCAGCATCATTTCGGTGATGTCAGGTTTAGCGCGGTACACATCAATCATGCCTTAAATCCTCAGGCGGACCAATGGGCAGAACATTGTCGCAAAGTCTGCGACGAGTTACAGATTCCTTATATTGATATCGATGTTGATGCAACGCCAGGACCTGGCGAAAGCCCCGAAGCCAGGGCTCGCGAAGCGCGCTACCAGGCAATTATAAGATTGATAAGAGAGGGTGACTGTCTTTTAACTGCGCATCACCAGGATGACCAGGTTGAAACGCTGTTACTGCAATTAATGAGAGGCAGTGGACCAAAAGGCCTGGCAGCAATGCCGCAAAGGACAAAATTTGGTACAGGCTATCTTGCCCGACCATTGCTTGGCGTACGCCGTGAAGATTTACATGCTTACGCGCTTGCCAACCAGTTGAAATGGATCAACGATGAGTCCAACCTGGACACAAAGTTTGATCGCAACTTTATACGACATGAAATTGTGCCCAGGTTGGCGCAACGCTGGCCCTCCCTGTCGCAAACCATCAGTCGGTCTGCCCGATACTGTGCGGAAGCCGTTGAGCTACTGGATGACGCTGCAGAGCATTATTTAAGGGAAATCAATCCTGATGAGCTTCCGTACCTGTCGGTCAGTAAATTGGTGGAATTAACAAAAGCCCAGCAGCGTAATGTGATTCGTCACTGGATCAATCAACATGACATGAATACACCGAGTAGTACACAACTGGAACAGGTAATTGAGCAGGTCCTGTCTGCCGCGCCGGATTCCATGCCTAAAGTAAGCTGGGAAGGCTGCGAAATTCGCCGTTATAGAGATCATCTTTATGTTCTGCCAACCCTGCAGCCATTCAATGTTGGGCAGGTCATTCCGTGGGATGTCACCAAACCCGTTTTCATTGAAGGTATCGGTGAGCTGAGCGCCATTTCCAGTGTCGGATCGGGCATTGCAAAAAAGTATATTTCGTCGGATAGCGTAAGCATTCACTTTCGGCAGGGTGGAGAGACAATTCAACCCGCGGGCAAGGATCAACACCATGCCCTGAAAAAGCTGTTCCAGGAGCAGGGTGTAGCGCCCTGGATTCGCGAACGCATGCCACTAATCTATATTAATGACCAGCTGGCAGCCGTGGGTGAAATGTTCATCAGTGAGGATTTTCAGGCTGTTGCGGGTGAAGATGGCTATATATTTCAATGGGAAAGCGGATTCGTGGCAAAAACTGCGCAAGTTACTGATTTATGATAAAATCCGGATTTTTGTCAGGTGGCGGTGAATGCAATGATGGCCATTACTTACGGTCATAGAGTTACCAGCCATAGCGTTACATTTTATAAATAGTATTTCTTATTATAAATAGTATTTCTTACCTATTCATACACGATAATTAGAAACTGATGGTGCCGGTTCGATATTGTTTTTTGATTTTGTTGGGGGGAATTCAAGCCGTTCATGCTGCTGCCGAAACCTCCGCAAAGCATCCCCACCCCATAAATCTGCCCGACAAATCCTGCGTGTCCTGTCATACACAAGACAGTGAATTTATGAAAGCCTTCGCAAGCAACCAGTCAAAATGCAGTAGCTGTCATGACTTAAAAAAAGCATCGAATAAAAACCCCGTAAACGTCGCAGCCGCACAGCCAGGTATTCTGAATTTAAAACAGGAACTCAAGCATCCTAAAGAAAAACTATCAGCCAATGCAGGCATGCAGTTTCCAATTTACTATAAAAGTAGTCGCCTTGGTGATGTGCCCAACAAGATGGTGTTAATTCCCGCCGGGAAATTCACAATGGGAAGTAATAACCGCTTGCCTGATGAAGGTCCTGAACATACCGTGACAATTGGTGCTTATTATATAGATATCTTTGAAGTTACCAATTTACAGTATAAGAAATTTAACGATGCAACCAGGCGTCGGTCACCGACTCATTTCCGCAACCGGACATTTCCGGAAGGCAAGGCAGATCATCCTGTAAC
>NZ_CDLKIE010000183.1:0-3974 GCF_975902315.1 Kaarinaea lacus
GATAGTGTCGGACTTCCTTTAAGGCTAATTCGTAGAACTCATTTGCACCGATGAATTCTCGGTTATTTTGCTGGGCATCTTCTGCCGGAAGTCTGGTTAATATTTCTATGGCGACGCGGAAGAGGACCTGGTAGAACTTGCCAGGGAAATATTAACCAGACTTCCGGCAGAAGATGCCCAGCAAAATAACCGAGAATTCATCGGTGCAAATGAGTTCTACGAGTTAGCCTTAAAGGAAGTCCGACACTATCGCGAACAGGATGAAACGTTAAACACTAAAGTTGAGTTACGTAATGACATTAGTGGCGTACTGGTATCACGTGGTAATTTCCTGATTGGCAGCGACGCCAGAGTTTCGACCGATCGAATAAACGGTTTATTAGCCCATGAAATCGGCACTCATGTGTTGACCTATCATAATGGCAAACAACAACCGCTGCAGGAACTCTATGCCGGAATGGCCGGTTATGAACCCATGCAGGAAGGTCTGGCGGTATTGGGTGAATTCCTGTCGGGTGAAATCAATGCATTGCGGATTCGCTTACTCGCCGGTCGCGTTATGGCAGTAAAACACATTACCGATGGTGCAGACTTTATAGAAACTTTCAACCAGTTATACAAAGAACTTGGCTTTGATAGTTCTACTGCCTTTTATATTACCATGCGCATATTCCGTGGTGGTGGCTACACCAAGGATGTTGTCTACCTGCGCGGCCTTAACCAGGTTTTAGACTACCTTGCAGCGGGTAAAGAGCTGGCACCACTCTATCTGGGTAAAATCTCTCACGAACATTTATCGTTTATTCAGGAATTGCGATGGCGCAAAGTATTAAAGCCGCCAAGCTTACGACCCCGCTTTCTGGATACCCCACTGGCACAGGAACGCTTACAAAAACTTACGCGAGGACTATCGGTGCTGGATTTGGCGAGGAGTAACTAATCATGCGAATCGCTTTTGTGGTGAATGATATTCAGACTGAAATTGCCGATTACACGACTACACAACTGGCGCTGACTGCTGTAAATCGCGGTCATGATGTGTTTTACATCAATGTCGGCGATTTTGCACTTCACCTCGACAATCACACCTATGCGCATGCCATTGTGCCCACTAAGGAACACCATCGATCTTCACAGGTATTTCTGAAAGAACTACAGAAACAAACCGCGAGAGAAAAAATTAGCGTCGATGAACTGGATATACTAATGATCCGCAACGATCCGTCCCTGGATGCCATTGCCCGCCCCTGGGCGCGTATGGCGGCAATTTATTTTGGCAGGTTCGCCATGCAACATGGTGTACTGGTGTTAAACGATCCCAATGGACTGGACATGGCATTTACCAAACTGTACTTAAAAATGCTACCGGGCTGGGTTTACCCTCGAACAATAGTCACCCGAAACAAAGAGGACATTAAATTATTTATTAAACAGGAAGGTGGTTATGGTATTTTAAAACCGCTGTTTGCCTCCGGTGGGCGAGGAGTATTCGTCATTCGACCACAGGATGAACCCAACATCAACCAGATGATAGATGCTGTAGCACGCGATGGTTTTATCATTGCCCAGGAATTCCTGCCAGACGGTGTCAAGGGTGATACTCGCCTGTTTATAATAAATGGAGAACCTTTGCGTAGCAAAGGGCACATTGCTGCGATTCACCGACAGCGCAAGGAGGGCGATAAAGACATACGCAGCAACATGTCTGCGGGTGCCATCGCTGTAAAAGCGGAAGTAACCGATCAGATGCTAGCACTGCTCGACGCTGTCAGGCCCTTCCTGATTCAAAATGGTATTTTCTTCGCCGGACTGGATATCGTGGACAATAAACTGCTGGAGATTAACATACTATCGCCGGGCGGAATGGGCAGTGCCTGCAAACTGGAAGGCGTTAACTTTTTTGCGGAGATAATTAAAGCCATTGAATTTAAGGCGGACTACCTGAATCAATACCCCGACAAGTATGACAACGTAAAAGTAGCTACTCTTAGCACGGCAAATTGAGATGGTTTCTGGTTAACCGGCAAACTCCAGGGCATCTTTCACCGACTCAATACCTGCGCGTGCGCACGCATCATCGACATCGCCGGGAGTTTTTTCCCGAGGTGCACCAGAAATACCCACGGCACCATACATATAACCAGCAACCCGGATCGGAACACCGCCACCGACCAGCGATACTCTGGGTGTACCCTTTAAAAATTTGAGTCGCTCGGCCAGTTCGATAGTTGCCCCCTGAAAAGATGCCGCGGTATAGGCCTTGTCCTGCGCTAAACGTATAGTGTGCGCGCCAGACAGTGGGTCACGGACAAATGCCAGGAGATTTCCATATCGATCCACCACGGCTACTGAAACCTGGTAACCTTTCTTCCGGCAGGTTTGTTCCGCTGCTACCGCAAGCTGGTTTGCTGTGCTTGCCGTTAACACTCGCGTCGTCACAAACGCATCCTCATCCGCCAGCGTGTCACCACAGATGATGATTAAAATAAACCCAAGCACTAAGCGCATTCGTTGCTCCTTTTCTATAAATATATTAAGAACTCAGAAAGATTATAGTCGGCCCCCAATGTATGCCTGTAACTCAGGATCTGAATATTGAGGATTATTAATTACTTTTTCCAGAATATATCGTGCCTGGCGGTTATCACGAATCGCCAGCAATCCTTCTGCAGCGAATATTCTGGATTCTAAAGCCACATCTGGATTGCGCATATAGTCTTCCAGTTTGTGCAAAACTTTAATAGTGGGATTTATTTTTATACTCTTTTCTAACATACCTGATAAATAGTCTGGCGAATACTCAACATTAATATGCAGCTTCATCAGGCCATCGACTGCCCGCTGATTGGGTAGCGCTGCGATGGCAGAAGCGTATTTTTCAATCTCATAGTTTTGACCGTTACGGTCTGCACTGGTTGCCAGCAATACCAGCGTGTCCTCGTGCTTGCTCACCACCTGCCAAAGACGCTGTTGCTCCTGCGAGCTGGCTGACTGGTAGTAGCTTGCCATTACCTCGGCAGCATTTTGCGAATCGGGAATATTATGCACTACTTTACTAAACACATTGGACACGTGGTCAGCGTAATCAGGTGTGGCGGTGGTGCGGCCAGCAACAGTATCGAGAATCGGCTGTAATCCTTCCAGATTATCCACCTTTGATATTACCCAGGTTAATTGCCTGGCGAAATTTTCATAACCGTTTTCCTGGGCTTTATAGATCACTTCAAAGATTTTTGTCACCAGTTCTGACCGGCCATTTTCCATCATCTTTTCAGACAAGATGATGGCTGAACTGCGGTTACCTGCAGGATCAATCAAAACGTCGAACACAGGCAATACTGTGTTGGTGTCCAGCGCAGCCATTTTGATAGCAAGCTCCAGCATCATGCCATCTTCAAGGTTTTTATTGACAATCATATCAACCAGTAACGCAAGACATTCCTCACAGCTACTAATTGTGGCCCATAACTTACTCGCGGTGGCTTTATCGGCATTTCGCCAGGCCATGATATAGTCATCAACAATAACTTCGGGATTTCTAACTTTTCGATCAGGTGCTGTTTTTGCTATTGCTAATTGCGGCGGTGTCGCTTGCGGAACAGAGGGTTTTGCCCGGTTGTCTTCGGTTAGAAACGCGGTACTGGCTTCTTTTCCTGATGCAGTACTTTTTGATTGATTAACGTTGTTTGGTGGTTTCGGTGTTTGTGAGTCTAAGCTATCAACCATATCCCGGGAAGTATCCTGGCCTCCAACGAACAGCCATATGCCAAATGCGACAGTCGTAGCGGCAATAATATGTGTCAGGATATTTTTTTTCAAAGCTGGAACTCTTTATCGACGAAATGACAAACAGAGTTAATGTACGTATATTATTGAGTTTAACACAAACTGTCTGATTGATTTGCCAACGCCGGGGGCAATTGTTATATACTTATTACACTGTTTAAAGATGAATCCTCCTTTTCCATTTATGC
>NZ_CDLKIE010000184.1:0-4008 GCF_975902315.1 Kaarinaea lacus
GGATTCTGGCCTATATTGGTTCGGCGAATGGCTACTGTGACAATTTCAGCGCCACTGGCCTCGATGGCATCGCGGGTTTCGTCCATGTCCTTGTATTTACCGGTGCCCACTAACAGGCGTGACTGGTAGGATTTTCCGGCAACAAACAAGGTATCGTCCACGTCGGATACTGGAATTGAATCTGGCATAGGGTTCTCTACTGGTATTTAGAAGTTAAATAAGGAATTGCTCAGGCGCACAATTATACAACAAGTCGGTCAATGAGTGGTGATCCGAACAGAGGATGACTGTTATTTAACCAGTCTTGCTTAGCCACCACCAACCGCATGAATAATTTCGACATTGTCGTTTTCCTGCAGCTGGTACGTCGCATAGCTGCTGCGAGGCACGATTTCCTGGTTAACTTCCATGGCAATGCGCCGGCCCTGTAAACCCAGTTTTTCAACCAGTTGCGCCGCGGTGAGATTATCGTCGAATTGTTGGGTATCGCCGTTGAGCTGGATGTTCATGTCTTAATACGTGTTTTTAGTACGTGGTGTTGCAATCATATTCAATAGACAGCAATTTTAAGATATTTTCAAAATGATGCATAGAAATAAAAAAAACCCGCCGATGGCGGGTTTTTTGTACTTCAAGTAAAGCTTTCTATGCTAATGGTAAGTGCAAAAAATGCGATTATTAACAATCTGGAAAACTTTGCAAAAAATTAGCAATATCCTGGATTTCCGGTGTTGTTAACGAGATACCACTCATGGCGCTAAGATTCAGTGCTTCAGTAATAGTGATAGCGGAAGAACATTGTACGCCAAACGTACTTCCTCCGGCACCATTAACACCATGGCAGGATTGACAGTTCTGGATGTAGAGTGTTTCGCCTGAACTTGTATTAGTAGGCACGGCCTCTATACGTAAAGTCAACTGCTTGTGAGTTGTTAAAGGCGGAACGGCATCGTTCGTTGCAGTGAATCGTACGCTATAATCGCCAACATCGTTTGCGTCTGTAACCCAGTTAAATACCCCTGTTGTTTCGTTAAAGGTCGCGCCTGCGTTGAATGGATTAGCATACGGCCCTAATGTGCCATCGTAAGTTAGGGTAATGTTCATATCGTTGGGGTCAGTAGCGACCACTGTGAAATTCATGGTATCGCCCGCTGCTACTGTGGGAGTCCCAAGATCATTGAAGTAAGGCGCGCTCTGGTTCGAGTTTTCTTCACTATCGCCACATCCAGACAATAAAAATACAAATAAGCCTGACAAAAATATTAAGTAAGCATTACGCATAACGAACTCCAAATTGCTGGCTAGCGAAGGGCAAGCCAATAGTTATCAAGAAGGTATTGCTTCGGATATGGATATTGGAAGTACAACTGCCAGGTAGGCTTATAAGTATTATGGTTTCCAATAACATAGCAAATAAGTAGCGACTGTTTCAAGCGCTAACTACACCGGGAAAGCGCGATATAGTTATCAATTCCGGGAATTAATGACTACAAGTTGCTGAAATCGGTAGTTTGCACCAGGGCATTAAAGGTCCATACCGTGAGATTGTCTATTTCAAACTCAAGGACTTTCATATTACCGATGGAATCAATACGATAGTCTGTTAGTCGCACGACTTCACCTTCTGGGACGAAATCGCATTTGCCCTTTAACACCAGTTGATTCATGCCATCCAGGTTCGTATTTTGCGCAAATTCCAGGTATTTGCTCAACGCTGTTTCGGAGTAACAGAACGCGGTTTTTTCTTCTAAAAATTTAATTGGTTGGGCATATGAGGCGCCACTAACGGCTGAAAGCATGGCCACAAGTATTAATATTTTCATATTCTTTCCTGTTGAGTTTGGCCGCTCGCACAAATAAAGCTCAATAGCTATATAGCTCAGCGAATTTATACCAGTGTTTTAAAATGGATTACCTACTATTAGCGACAAAATAACGGAATTTTTAAGCGTCTGGAGTAGGTTGGTAGTAGCCGCTAATGAAGACAACTGGTGTCTGTTCAAGTGATGTGGTTGGGCGGAGCATTGAGGGGTATTGGTAGATTAGAAGCTAAGTTAAGGTGTTGGCATTAATTTTAATAATCTATATAAATCAGAAAGTTAGAGATTGCTTATTAGTAGTATTAATGATTAATAAGTGCACGACTTATTATTAACGTATTGAAAGTAAAAAGGTTTACAGGTGTCGGAAAAGCTTACGCAATATCAGGTAAATAGTTTGTGCTACAACGTCAATGAGCTTTGTATCCCCCCAAGTTGCTGATTGATTAAAATAAATTCAATTTCGTGATTGTCAGCACTTGTCGAAAAAATTTACAGTTATTACAGTGATCACTGTATCTTATTGATAATATGCGAGAAAAAGTATTGGTACAGATGTTGCTGTATGATAAGTATACAGGTTAAGAATTTTAAAATTATCTTCTAAAGGTTTAGTTTTATGAACACAAACAGATTGTACGCATTGTTGGGAAGTCTTGGCTTACTAGCAATGACTAACGTCGCGAACGCGATCCCTACGTTGCAACTAGACATAGCTGGGGGTACATATTGCGACGAGACCTGCGCGGAGCCATTCAAAGAATCAATAATTACTAGCGATAGTAGTTTCTCCCTCTATGCATACGCAAATCCAGATGGAAAAGCGACCGGCCCAAATGGCATCAGTTTAGATGACATTCTGGGAAATACTGATGTTGATTTCTATTTATCAATAGCGCTCACACCTAAGACCAGTATCGCCGGAGACTACGGGTCTATCATTGTTGATGGTACCACTTACCAAACTGCAAGTATGACTTACGGTACGCCTCCGGTAGATGCGTTTCTAAAAGATATCGGTGGACATAGTATCTACGATACTTTTTATCAGGAAATCTCAGTAAGTTTTAACAGTACCGATCTTTCCTGTGACTATAACGTGCAGGATAACCCGGGAATTGGTCCTCAAGATCCGTCAGCTTGTGCTGCCGGTGTTTCAACCATGTATTTCGACACATTTAATATCGATATGAGCAACTTAGCAGAAGGATTTGATCTTCACTTTGATTTATATGCAGTAGATCCAACCCTGGTTAAAACCAATGGTGATCCTTCTCCACACAATCTGGTAGACTTTGCACCTTTTTCACATGATGCACAGACAGGTTGTTGTACTAAAGTTCCAGAGCCTGGTACAGCGTTCCTGCTAGGTTTAGGCCTGTTAGGTTTTGGGTTGAGAAAGAAATTACAGCACTAAAAACTTTTCTAATCTAAAATGTCTAATTGGAAGCCCTGCAATCGCAGGGCTTTTTGTTTGGCTTGTTTAATTATTTGTTTTAAGTGTGATAATTGTTGTATAAGTGGCTCTGGCGTCTCCAGTCCAATTTTAAATCATGTTAAATCTTTCCACAGCCCCACCACTTTCCTTGTATATACACACACCCTGGTGCGTGCAGAAATGCCCCTATTGTGACTTTAATTCCCATGCGATCAAAGACAGCGGAGTACCCGAGGAGCAGTACCTGCAGGCTCTATTGCGAGACCTGGAGCAGGATTTACAGCTTATCTGGGGGCGAAGGATTCAGAGTGTATTTATTGGGGGTGGTACGCCAAGTGTTTTATCACCAGAATTTTATGACCGATTGTTTTCGGAGTTGCGCGCGCGAGTGATGCTCAGTGCCAATGCTGAAATAAGCATGGAAGCCAATCCAGGGACTATCGACTATGAGAAATTTAAAGGATTTCGTGAAACGGGCATTAACCGCTTATCCATAGGCGTTCAAAGCTTCGATGACAAACATCTACAAATTCTGGGGCGTATACATTGTTCACATGAGGCATTGAATGCCTATGAGTTTGCCCGAAAAGCGGAATTTGACAATATAAATCTGGATTTGATGTTTGGCTTGCCAGCTCAGACAATCGAGCAGGCGCTTCAAGATGTTAACCAGGCTATGGTGCTGGCGCCGGAACATCTTTCGTATTACCAGTTAACCATAGAACCTAATACCTTTTACTATGCGCAGCC
>NZ_CDLKIE010000185.1:0-4490 GCF_975902315.1 Kaarinaea lacus
ATGCCGGTGAAGACGCCTATTAGCAACCAGATTATATGTTTGGTCACTTTGATGCGTATTTTGCTGGCGTTCCAGGGGGTGTGATCCAGCTTGACGCGTTGGTTTACCTTACCTTCCAGTTTATATTCAATCCAGGTAAAAATATCTGTCCATACGGTTTGAAAACAAAAGTATCCGCAATACACGCGTCCTGCGATGGAAGTTACCGCCGCAAGCAACAGGGCAAAAAACAACAACACCATGGCCAGCATCCAGACATCTTGTGGCAGTATAGTGATATTGAATATGTGAAATTGCCGACCAGGAATATCGAGTAAGATAGCCTGTTTTCCATCCCAGCGTAGATAGGGGCCCAGGAAGTAAATCAGCCAGGTGCTCATGGCGATCCACTTTAATGTACGATAGCGTCCCGGCATGCGTTTGGCGTGGATGGTTTTACCACCCGTATTAACATGCCAATAATCCGCCTCTCGGTATATATCTTCGAGTTGTTGTGTGTCCAGTTGCTCAGTCTGGTTAGTCACTTAATCCCACCCGTGGTACTGCTGGTACTACTGATTACCGCATGCAATGCGGTTTAATTACGCATAGATAATTAGAGGAGGCAAATCCATTTGCCCAATCTTATTTGTCTTCTGAATGCGTATGATTGATCAAGTAGCCGATACGCACTGCCAGAAAAACAACAATAACAATAGTGATACCTACACCCAGAATTGAAGCAATAGCTACGGCATCCATAATTATTTCTCCCGGTTCAATTTGACGGCTTCTGGTTTATTGACCGCCACCCAGTTGATGGACATATACTGCCAGTTTTTTTATTTCAGTTTCACTAATTTGATCCTTGAACGCGGGCATCACGGCGTTACGGGTTTCGGTTGCACCCGGTGCATTAATACCATAGGCAATGGTGTATTTCACACTTTCTTCAGTTGCCGGTGTGAAGCGCCAGATCGCATCGGCCAGATTGGCCGCACCCATCATTTGCATGCCTTTGCCATCCATACCGTGACAACCTACACAGCCCGCACTGACAAATAGTTCCTTGCCTGGCGCATGTTCACCGCCTTTACTCATGGCTAATACGTGTTTGGCCAGATCGTCAATTTGCTGTTCATTTAAACTGGCTTTGAAACCTGGCATCATGCCCTGGCGCCCGTTGGTGATGGTTTGTTGGATGGTATCTGCGCTACCGCCAAATAACCAGTCATCATCTGCCAGCACCGGATAACCCGGATTACCGGAACCGCCGCCACCATGGCAGGGCGCGCAGCGATCACCGAATAATACCTTACCCGAGTGATTGATATAGTTAACCAGCTCCTGGTCGGTGAGAATTTCTGACACTGACATGGATTTGATTTTTTCTTCAAAAGGGGCGCGTATCGCTTCTATTTCTGCGGTGGTTTCCTGGTAGCGTTTCATCTGGGTCCAGCCCAGTACTCCCCTGGTATAACCGGTAAAGGTTGGAATTGAAGGGTAGAGAATAAAATACACCACCAGAAACAAACCACTGAGATAAAGTGTAATCATCCACCAGCGTGGCGGTTGATTGGTAAGTTCACGTAAATTGCCATCCCAGACGTGTCCGGTATCCTGTGCACTGGAGGGATCTTTGTTGTCACTCATTTGGTGTTCTCCCTGTAAATAGCGTCGTCATCGTCCAATGGAATGTGCCGATGGGATTCCAGTTTCTCTTTGTTGGACGGATGGAATACATAAACATAAAGCGCGATCATGACGAAAAACACAACGACAGTGATGCCTAAACCTATCCAGTCATGTAATGTCATCGCGCTCCAGTCAGTTTGAAAATATTCTTTTACGCTGTCCATGGCATTACTCCCGGTAGACTACGCCGTAGTCAAGCCTCGCCATGGTTCCCAGCGCTTGCAGGTAGGCTACCATGGCATCCATTTCCGTTTTGCCTTCCACTTTGGCCGCGACCGCTTCGATGTCCTTGTCGCTATAGGGAACGCCCAGTGCCTTCATGGCTTTCAGACGAGCGACGACGCCAGCGCTGTCGATGGCGTTGTCCTGCAACCAGGGGTAATTAGGCATTACGGATTCAGGTACTACCGAACGCGGATCGATCATGTGTCGAACATGCCATTCATCCGAGTATTTACCACCTACCCGTGCCAGGTCAGGGCCGGTGCGTTTGGAGCCCCACTGATGAGGGTGATCGTAGATAGACTCGGAAGCAAGTGAGTAATGCCCGTAGCGCTCTTTTTCATCACGGAACGGGCGGATCATCTGCGAATGACATAAGTAACAGCCTTCGCGAATGTAGACATCGCGACCTGCCAGTTCCAGGCCGGTATAAGGACGAATGCCATCGCCAGGTTTCCAGTCATCCAGCGTTTGTCCTTCTTTTGCCTGCCAGACGATTTCCGGTCGCGCATTGTGTTCCATGGTTTCATCCAGGTAATACAGCGGTACGATTTCCACGATGCCGCCTATCGACAGAACAACTAATAACATTAATAGCAAGGCCCAGACATTGCGTTCCATCTTGTCCTGCAATTTGGTGGAGTAGATTTTATCAGCCATGATCTTGTCCCCCCTTAAGCCTGTGCTGGTATGGCTTCGCCACTTGGCACGCCACTGGATTGACGAATGGTCATCACAACGTTGTATAACATCACCAGACCACCCACTGAGTAGATGAATCCACCCACGGTACGCAGGACATAATATGGATGCATGGCGGCAACAGATTCGGCAAAGGTATAGGTTAGCGTGCCGAACTCATCGTAATCACGCCACATTAACGCCTGCATGATGCCGGAGATCCACATCGCAACTATATAGATAACGATACCGATGGTTGCCAGCCAGAAATGCAGGTTGACCAGTTTGGTCGAGTAAATCTCGGTGTTCCACAATCGGGTTAGCAGGTGATAGATAGCGCCAGCGCCTACCATGCCAACCCAACCCAGTGCGCCGGAATGGACATGGCCGATGGTCCAGTCAGTATAGTGGGATAGCGCATTAACTACCTTGAGGGACATAACCGGTCCTTCAAATGTAGACATGGCATAAAACGCCAGCGACATAATCAGGAAGCGCAATACATAATCGGTGCGCAGTTTATCCCAGGCGCCACTTAAGGTCATCATGCCGTTCACCGCACCGCCCCAGGAAGGAACGATCATGGCAAATGAAATGGCGGCACCCAGTGATCCCGCCCAGTCGGGGAGGGCGGTGTATTGCAGGTGGTGCGCACCCAGCCAGACATAACCGAACATGAGTGCCCAGAAATGTAAAACAGAAAGCCGATAAGAGAAAATCGGTCGATCCGCCTGCTTGGGAACAAAGTAATACATAATGCCCAGGAAACCCGCGGTGAGGTAAAAGCCTACTGCATTGTGTCCCCACCACCATTGAATCATGGCGTCCTGCACGCTGGCAAAGATGGAATAAGACTTGAAGAGCTCTACGGGTATCGCCAGGCTATTAACTACGTGCAGGTAGGTGATCATTACCATCATGCCCAGGTAGAACCAGTTGGATACATATATATGTGAGGTCTTTCGATTGGCCAGGGTCATGATGAAGTTAAAGGCGAAGGATAGCCACACCACGGCGATCAGGATATCGATAGGCCATTCCAGCTCAGCGTATTCTTTACCCTGGGTGAAGCCTAATGGCAGAGTGATCACCGCCAGAACGATAATCAGGTTCCAGCCCCAGAACGTAAACCACGCCAGCTTGTCGCTCCACAGTCGTACGCCACAGGTACGTTGTACACTGTAAAACGCGGTAGCCATTAAAACACAACCACCAAAGGCAAAGATGACGGCGTTGGTGTGTAAGGGCCGGAGTCGGCCAAAGGTAATATAAGGACTGTCGAAGTTAAGGAATGGCCAGGCCAGTTCTGCTGCTATGTAAACTCCGACGAAGGTGCCGACGACCAGATAAATGACGGTGACAACGCTAAACCATCGCACCACTTCGAAGTTGTATTTCTGTTCCACCTCTGTAGCTGCCACGATTGACACCTCCCCGAAAGGTTATATCGATAATTGTTGCTAAAACTGACGATAACTTACTAAAATACTAGGAAAATTAGATGCTTATCACTATAAGAATCTGCTGATTAACTAATGTTGTCAACTTGAAATCCACTGTTTCGCCATGGATATTTTCTCAAGGTCTATAAATAAAACTTTTTAAAATACTGCTTGGGTGCGGCTACAGATCGGTCCTGATCTGTTGAATCTTAGTGAAGGCATATAATGACAAAAGTTTAGTCGATACTGTTAGTGTTTGTTCCTTATCCTTTGACTTTTATCAACTAAACGACTCTTGTATGGTAACGCCCTAAAATTTTTAGCTTTTATAGGAGTAATGCATGCTGGGTGTCAGAAATAAAAACAGGTTCGTTACGAAAATTGGTTTTTTACCATTTATTTTATCTATTTTGGTATCACAAAATGCCCTGGCTATTGTAAGTATGGAAAGTGTTCATTTGGGGAAACCAC
>NZ_CDLKIE010000186.1:0-4791 GCF_975902315.1 Kaarinaea lacus
ATTGTTAATCTTATTGGTTATTACTTGTGTTGTTGATTATTAGTTGTATTGTTCGATCATTGAAACAGAGATTGCCACGTCGCTCTGGTTCAGAGTTTATACCCTGAGGGTGCAATGACCAAGAAGTAGAAATTCACTGAGTTAGTTATCAGGGATATAAGTACCAGGAATAAATTTAAGCCCCCAGTTTTTCATCGCCTTTAACACCGGACCCAATGCTTTACCCTTCTCGGTGAGTATATATTGATAACGCACCGGTCTTTCCTGGTAGGGCGACTTCTCTATAATGCCCGCAGCCTCCAAACGCTTCAATCTTTCCGCCAGGATATTAGTACGGATTCCCTCCGGTGAATTTTCGAATTCACCATAGGTTTTTTTACCCATAAACAAATCACGAATAATCAGCATGGTCCATTTGTCGCCAACTATGTCCAATAAACTGGCCACCGGGCACGGCGAGCGTTTTGTATCTTCAGCCCGCTTCTTCTGACTAAGCTTCTGTTTTTTCATGATTTTAGTGTAGCACAGCATTGGTTGCTTGCAAATTTAAAGTAACTATCTATAATCTTAGTTACTTGCTTTTTTAAAGTTACTATTGGAAAAAAACAGGAGGAGAGCATGAATACCCAGTCAATGGCATTGCGCGAGACACAACAACCCAGTCATCTGGTCACACTCATGATATTAGTAGTCTGGTTTACAGGTGTATTTAGTTTAGCCGCTCAAAACATGTTCAATGCGCCTCCCGGTCAGCCTCCTCTAAACATTTTGTTAGCACTGATCATCCCCCTCCTTGCCTTCGCTACTATCTACGCCATAAGCCCTCGCTTTAAGGATTATGTGCTTAGTATTGATATGCGGCACCTGATCCTGCTACATAGCTGGCGCATGCTGGGATTTGGTTTTGTATTTCTCTATTTTTACGATGTACTGCCGGCGCTGTTTGCTTACCCGGCAGGTGTGGGGGATGCCCTGGCAGCGATATTTGCCGTGTTTCTTGCCATAGCCATGTACCAGAATAAAGCTATCACAAAGAAATGGATTTACCGTTGGAATACCTTTGGATTGATGGATTTCGTGATCGCGGTGAGTTTGGGCATTATGTCCCGCACCGGAAACATCGGACAGCTTGAAGGTCATGTAGCCAGCGACGCCATGGGTGTACTACCCTTGGTATTGATCCCCGCCTTCATCGTACCGTTTTATATCATCACCCACGTCATCATTTACTTACAACTTAGAAAAATCTAAACAACAATGGATTTAAAACTCTATTACACACCACGCACTCGAGCCATCAGGGTGCGTTGGTTACTGGAGGAACTGGCTCTACCCTATCAAATTGTACCCATTGATTTATTCCACGGTGAAGGTAGTTCTGAATCATATAAAACGATCCATCCGCTGGGCTGTGTACCGGCAGTGGAAGTGGATGGAGAAGTGATGATTGAATCCTGTGCCATTTGTGCGTGGCTTGCTGACCAATTTCCCGGAAAGGACTTGGCGCCAGAAATAAATAGCCCAATACGACGGGATTACGAACAATGGATGTACTTCGTACCTGGCACCCTGGAACCACCCCTATGGGATTACGTACTTCACAAATTTTTGTTACCCAGGAAGCAGCGAATAAGCGCTGTGTTACCGTGGTGCCTTGATCGCTACCAAAGCGTTTTGGAAATGCTGCACGCCAGGTTGGGTAGTAAGCCGTACATACTGGGCGATACTTTTACCACCGCGGATATTTTAATTGGAAGTACGCTGATGTGGAAAACAGACGAGCTGGAACGTTACGATAATTTAAAGGAATACGTTAATAAACTAGCCAAACGGGAAACCTACAATAATGCTCTCAAACCGCTATAACTTTATTTAAATTAAGTGGCTTTGAATTTTTTGAGCGGGCACTTAATTTCTAACGAACCTTAGATAGGCTTCAGGCACCTCGATCGCTCCGCCCATCCCTCCGCCTGCATTGTTAATTACACAGTCACGATTAACCTCACCATTCCCGAAATTAACACAATAATAATACTGATATCCTGATGGAGTCGAACTCCAGAAATGGTCACTGGGTGTGTTTCGAAAAATTACAATATTGATAGCGGGATTAACACAAGATGGCTCTACAATGGATGACAGTTCTTTGACATTTGGTACCCGCCAGTCAGTATGGCCGGCAAACCCATTGTTATTGATGTTTTCTTCAAACGCCAATGCTTCATTAGGTACAAATAATCTCGCCTCACCTTCACAATTCCTGCTTTGACTATTATATGTCTGTCCTTCGGAACATCTTTTCCACACCAAACTGGTATTTTTGTCCATCACGGTTCCATTACCCTGGTCTTCAAACCGTTCGTTGGGTGTTACAACCGGCATGTTATTGTTGCATTCTTGCCCGAATGCAGCCCCATGCACCAATAACGCGAGCATCAGAATAATATAAATCTTATTAATTCGAAGAATCATAAATCAATCACACTTAATAGTTGCTACGTACCAGTCGAATATGCGCAGCCATGCTCTTATCCCATGCGCTCATCGCTCCTTCCTTAATTACCCATGCCTGCGTTGGAGCGTCAGCCTTGCTTGTTCTGCTCCAATAAATCAAATAATTGGGATTACCACCCATATATTCTTCAGGGAAGTAGTCAATATCCGCCGCAATGTCACGGTACGGACTGTATATCAGCAGAGAATTCAACTCTTCTCGACTCGGTATACGCCAGTCATTGTATCCACACAAGTTCATCGCGTTTACTGCATCAACATATGAGTCGGTATCACAAGCCACATCCGTACAAATTCCACCGTTCGGAATACCTGCCTCTCCACCATTTTGGGCATTGTCCGGCTCATACCATGAAAACGACGAACCAAAATAACGCAATCCAGTAGTCTCAGTCTTGATTTCCCACGTCAAACCGGTAGTGATATCCGCAACACAGCTCCACGGCGCTGTTTGAAATGAAACAGATTGATCAGGTAGTGAAGTACCGGCCTGGTCCAGTTTTACGAAATCAAAACCACCATAGCCCGCACCGAGCTTGGATAAATTCAGTGTCCTGGCAAGATAGTCACGTCCATACATCGCATCCTGCTTTAAGTGAAAATCGAAACCAACTTCACATGCTATTAAATTATTATCCGTCAAGCACAATAACGCACCTGTATCATTTAATTGAAAAATATTTTGAGTATTCACACCCGTGAAGTGACTAGCGGTAGGTGGAGGTGATCCAGAAGAGCCACTGCTGCAGGCCTGCAACAGTACAGCACAAATCATAACCAGGTTAAAAATAACAAAGTGCGTTTGCATAAAGCCTAACAGATATACTCTGGCGATTAATAATGCACCTATTATTTACCATGATGTCGGTACTCGCAAGCACAGAATCAATAAAATAGCCGAATTCGATCTCCAACGCCAAATAAACAAAGTGGGTTTGCGAGTGAGTTATGGCTGCTTGTTACTGAATCTTGATGGTCACTGTTTTCAATGCCTGTTGAGTGAGACTGGCAAAATACGCGATGTTTTCATCCAGGAAAATACCATCGGTTCCCAGTGGAAACCAGTAGTGGTCACTTTGTATGTTTAAGTGTTTTTACACTTTACTCTCTATACTCTCTATTAGAACGTCGGTAAATATATTCAGCACCCTGGTAGTAGGCAATGGTTTTCATCACCAAAGGATCACTGACATCCACTGGTTTTGGCTGATCATCTGGTTTGCTCTTATCAATTTCCACTATTTTTTTACCCGGTGAAAGTATTACTAACTTGTCCTGTTCATACAGGCCCAATTTCTGGTAGTTCGCGATTAACGCCCGCTCCTCGAAATCTGCCGCAAGAATATCATTCCCCCAGAAATGACTATGATAATTAAAATCCAGTAGTGCCAGAAGCGTTGGCGCTATGTCAATCTGGCTTGCCAGTTTTTCTACCTGTGTCGCCGGGACCAGCTCAGGAGCATAGATAAACAGCGGTATGTGATATTTCTCCACGGGTAATTCAATTTTTCCCGCACTGCTGCCACAATGATCAGCGACGACAACAAAAATAGTATTGTCAAACCAGTTGTGTTTTTTGGCCTCAGAAATCAGGTGTTTTAAGGCAAAGTCTGTATATTTAATTGCACCGCCTCGCCCGCTTCCTGAAGGTATATCGATTCGGCCTTCAGGGTATGTATAGGGTCGGTGGTTGCTCGTCGTCATGACATGATAAAAAAACGGCTTATGCTGCGCACTGGCGATATCGGCATTTTTAATTACCTGGTCGTACAAAACTTCATCAGCAACACCCCAGGCATTCTCAAACGTAATTTCTTTGTTATCAATCGAACTTTGATCGATTATGCGATACTCATGATTTGAGAAAAATACATTCATATTGTCAAAATAACCGCGGCCACCGTATAAAAACGCCACGTCATATCCATGCGATTTAAAGACTTCCCCTAAACTCTGCAGGTGATCATGACCGGGGCGTTTTACAATCGAACGGCCCGGCGTGGGTGGTACTGAGAGTGTAATTGCCTCCAGTCCGCGTGTAGTGCGAGTTCCTGTTGCATATAAGTTGGTAAACAACATTCCCTGTTTGAACCACTCATCCATAAATGGCGTCAAATCAGTCTTCATCCCAAACGCCGTCAAATAGTCAGCACTTAAACTTTCTACACTAATGAGAATTACATTGCGTTTTTCTTCATCTGATTTTGCTTTTACAAAATGACTGATATCGTAGAGCCCTCCTTCTTCAACTGGCTTGTGTACTTCCTGTTTTGCCAG
>NZ_CDLKIE010000187.1:0-6943 GCF_975902315.1 Kaarinaea lacus
ATCCCCCTGGCAACACCTGCAGGAGGATACTTTCCAAATCTTCCGGTAAAGTCCATGGCTGGCTGCGCAAGATGATATCCAGGCGCTGGTCCCCATCAAAATAATCGCCCACATATAATCCATCGCCCACCGCGCGTACCACCCCGGACATGACAGCACGATTCCATCCAACTTCAGCAATACGTCGTTCATCAGGCACCAATTGCAACTCGGGTTCAGCCAATGCCAGGCCAGGAAACGGCCGAACTCTGGAGCCTGGCAATTTCTGACTGATCATGCCAAAACCGGTCTGTGCCACGGTCAACAGGCTTTCTACATCACGGGCCTGAATATTCACATCAATAGTCCGTCCAGCACCAAACTTGCCAAACAAGGATGTACGCTTGGCAAAGGCAATGGTACCCGGAAAACCCTGGACGACACGATTAATCAAAGGGACCAGCTTGTCGGTATCAGCATCATTCCTGGTACGTGCGCCCATAAATACCCGGTTACCAAATGCGACAAAGAAATAATCATTCACATGTGGATCTTTTTCTCCATTGATATAAGGCAACATACGTTTGGCAATCACCTGCCCCATTTCCGCTTCAATAAAATCTATATTGGCACCAGGCGGAGCCAGGATAAATGCAAAAACCAGATTACGATTCCCCTGCGGTAAATAATCCACCTTGGGCTTTAAGACAATAGCCAAAGCAATCGGTACTGATATTAATAAAGCTATCCAGAACGCGCGACGCTGTGGGGTTCTGGTAATATTCATTATTCCATTGCTGATACCGTCCCACCATCTGGTATGGGGATCAGTTTTCATTTTGCCCTTGAGCCATTGTTGTGCCGCAGTAGGCAAAACCGTTACAGCCACGACTAATGAAAAACAGATGGCAACCGCAATAGTTAACGCCAGGTCTGCAAATAATTGTCCGGACTCATCTTCCAAAAAGACCACGGGCAGGAATATCGCAACAGTCGTTGCAGTGGATGCTAACAGCGCACCCCATACCTGGGTTGTACCGTGAAGGGATGCATGGTTGGGTGTATCACCTTTTTCCCGCAACCTTACGATGTTTTCCAGCACGATGATGGCCGCATCCAGCACCATACCCACGGCAAACGCCATACCGGCCAGTGATATAACATTTAAAGTTCTGCCAGCAGCATCAAGCAAAATAAAACCGGTAATTACTGAGACGGGAATCGCCAAAGCCACCATTAATGTTGCCCGGAAGCGGCGCAGAAACCACCACAGTACTCCTATTGCCAGACAAACACCCAATAACAAGTTGGTAAGCACCATGTTAATGGAACGATCGATATACTTTGTCTCATCGTAAACTTGTGTAAGGGTCAGGCCTGCACGTTTCAAAGGACCTTCTCGTAACTCCTCAGTTGCCTGCCGCAAACCTTCCATAACTTCCAGAACATTGACACCACTCTCTCGATGCGCGTTAACTGCCATCGCGGGCTGACTGTTTTGAATCACGAAGCTGTTGCGATCCACATAACGCACTTCAACGTCGGCAACATCGCGCAACTGAATAGGTTTACCCTCGCGCCATTCGAGAATCATCTCGCCGAGTTTTTCCACATCGTATTTACCGGCAAAGCGAATGGTGTAACGGCGCTTGCCCACAAAGGTGTCACCAGCCGACACGTCTTTACCGCTGCCCGCTAACTCAGCAGCTACAGGTAACTGCACACCCAGACTTGCGGCCTTGTAAGGATCAAACGAGACTCGCACTTCCCGTTCACGTCCACCGCGCACTTCAGACAATGCAACACCTTGCACCCGTTCAAAGCGGGTTTGTACAACTTCTTCGAGAAAATCCTGATAGGTGGCGATGGGCCGATCGTTACCCTCTACGGGCTTGGCAATAAACCAGGCAATGGGCCGGCTATCACCGCCAATGGTACTAATGATGGGTTCTTCGGCATCGTCGGGGTAGCGCGGCACCCGGTTAAGGCGGTTGAGCACTTCTAACAGGGCTCGCTCCAGATTGGTCCCCACCGAAAAAGTGATGGTAATTGAGCCTTCGCCCTGCTTGGCCTGACTTAATAATTCCGTCATGCCAGGCAAACCCCGGAACACCTTTTCCTGCGGTTCAATGATTTCTGCTTCCACTTCTGCCGGTGCTGCGGCACGCCAGAGGGTTCTGATCGTGATTTCCGGAGTTTCAACTTCTGGAGTTAACTGAATGGGTAAACGATCCAGGCTGAGCAATCCAAATATGATTGCCAGTATAACAGCGACAACAACGGCGACGGGATTACCTAAAGAGAGACGAGTCAGTTGCACGGTTTTTTAATCCTTTACCTTTATGCCTACTATGGAACTGCTTAGTTGGTAATAATGCTTACAGGCTGGCCGGGACGCAGACGCTCACCGCCGCGAATGACAACTTTATCACCGGGGGTCAGTTTACCGGTCACTTCGACCAGATCACCGGAGGCGATACCCACCTGCACAGGAATATTCTCCGCCTTGCTTTCGCCATTAACTCGATAGATGGATGTTCCACTACGGCGCAATACTAAAGCATCTCGCGGGACGGCAAGCACCTGCCTGGGTGCGGCAGTAGGTAAAGCGACGCGTACCGGTTGACCAATGCGCCAGTTAACATCTTTAAAATTTATTCGCAAATCCATTAACCGGGAGCGCTCATCACCTACCGGTACAATGGTCCGCACATCACCGTCCACTGCCACAACTTCTGGCTGCTCAACTTGCAGCTTTATTTTGCTGTGTTCAGAAATAAAATTGATGGATTTTAGTGGTACCCGCGCCTGTACTTCCATGGTCGCCGGATCAATCAAACGCACGACAGGATTACCTTCGTCCACGCGTTCGCCTGCTTGCGCATATCTTTCCGCAATAACACCATCAAAAGGGGCACGAATCTGATGGCGCGATTTTTCTTCTTCGGCCTGGCGTAATCTCGTACGGGCAATGGTCAGATCATTGTGTGCTACCTCGCGATCTGCCTGTGTTTGTTCGAGCAGTGTTTTGGCAGCGTTGTTCTGTTTTGCCAGGCGCTGAAGGCGTTTTACTTCTTCGCGCAGGAATACCAGACGGGCTTTTTCCCGCTCTACGGCGGCTTTTAATTCTTCGATTCTCAGGTCAACGAAGGTGTTATCAATTCGTGCAACGACTTGTCCGGCTTTTACCCGTACACCAACATCCAGAACTTTCTTCAAGCGTCCTTCTACTTCTGTTGCCAGTTTCGCGTCGTCGCGACTGATCACCGTGCCAGCCGCCCAGGTGACAGGCGCTAACTGAGTTGATTTCGCTTCGGCGACAACGACCGGTGCGGGAGGCCTTTTGGGTGCCGGTGCTGCCACAACCGTAACAAAACTGCCTAGTATCAAGGCTCCTAATAAAACAGTAATATGGATTGTTCGATTCATTGCGATTTTTATTCTGAAAATAATTTTAAGTTCGTCTAAATAATAAGTTGCGATAACTTGCGTTATTCGTAGTGTTAGACAGTTGTATTAACCAAAACCTTTGGCGGTAATTTTATGCCCAATCAGTTTCACTTCATCATCATCAACAGGGAGAATAAATGTCACGACATGCTTGGCTTTCTTTTTCCCTTCATGCCGTGTATCCAGTAAAAACACAAAAAATTTTCCGCTGAATTTTGTATCCGCCTGCGTATGAGTAATTCGATAGCTCTCCATTGGACCCATGTAGTTCATAAATTGTTGCAATCGCGATCGCCAATGTTCCCTGGGTATACTTTTATAAAACCGGTCGGAATACATAGGCAACATCGTGTCAAAGTCTTTGGCCTGTAATGCGCTGAAAAGTTTATTCACCTCTGGTGTTAAATCCAGGTTTGGCATCGGTTTATTGCAGCTCGCCAGCGCCAGGAGCGAGACAAAAAATAGAATTTGCCCGTAAGCATGTTTGTTAAAAAAGATCATAAGATATCTTAACCCATTGAAATAATGGCCTTTTAAAGACCTGACGAATCGACAACCGTAACACAATTTAGGAATTGTGAGAAATTAGAATCCTCACTCCAGGCAATTTTGAATAACTCGCGGGTAATAGAGGATTTGAGTGCAATTGGGAACGAACAAAGAAATGGCACAGCATTCCGTGGACGCAGTAAACCGGACCGGAAAACCAGGCTGCAGGGATCCCGCAGGAACAGAGCTAAACGCTGGCAACCAGGTGGAAAAAGACAAATATGCTGACAAAGACCAGGTTAAAAATAAAAATTTGTAAATCCAACATTATTCCCCGAAATTTAACTCGATACGCATCCAGCGCCAACGGCACTAAGCATACTGTTTTTATTGATGAATTTATTTTTAAATGAAACAGAAAGATCGAACTTTTTTCAACTGGCAAAATTTTACCAAACCGTCTTTAGCCAGTAAATAACCTGAAGTTATGTAAGTCTATTAATTGTTGTGAAATTTACTTCAGTTAGGACGCGATAACTCATTTCGCATAGCAATGATATCGCTTAAACTAAAATCCCTCAGCAAGCGAGTATATTTCTCATCTACTTTCAACAGGTTTGTAGAATCACAGCTGTCTCTTTCCGACAGCCATAGCTCTACCAGCCAACTCGCTGCAGCGCGACTAGCCCAACGAGGAATTAACTTTTCGTCCTTGAGCCAATCGTCGATGTAATAGGTATCTGCGTACACTTTATTGGCCCGCAACACGATACCCTGTTCAATCTGCTCTACGGACAATCCGAACGAATGATTTAGAACGGTTAATAAATTCATTGACTTAAGACCACATCCTTTTGCGTCCTGGTTAGCGAAGTCAAAACACCGTTTAGACCTCTACTAAAGCCACAACTTATACCGCCCGGGCCGGTTAGTCAATTTCCACAAAGCGCATTTCCACTC
This sequence comes from Kaarinaea lacus, assembly GCF_975902315.1. Taxonomy (NCBI): domain Bacteria; kingdom Bacillati; phylum Cyanobacteriota; class Cyanophyceae; order Nostocales; family Nodulariaceae; genus Kaarinaea; species Kaarinaea lacus. Next base: position 4,879 of record NZ_CDLKIE010000187.1, read on the forward strand.
TTCTATTTTGCGATCGACCTTCCTGGGAATCATTGCTCGCAATGGGTTGAGAAGCGGCATATCCCTTTGTAGACAGCACTTTTGTGTTAATGCCTAGATTCACTAAAAATTTTGTCGCTGACCGCGCCCTTTTCAGGGATAACTCCTGGTTGATAGCGTCCGAACCGGTATTATCGGTGTGCCCCGCCACTTCGACGCGCATTCTGGGATGTTCACGTAAGGTAGCAGCCACACTCCCTAAAATCTTTTGTGCACTGGCACTTAACTCATCGCTGCCAGTATTAAAATGAACCCCACGTAAAGTAACAACTTCAATAATATGACAACCCATATACTCCACTTTCACACCCGGGGGCGTACCGGCACATAAGTCTTTGCTGTCCACAACGCCGTCGTTATCGGAATCCCATTCGCAACCATTACCGTCAACACTGACATCTTTTATAGTGTTACTGCAACGGTCTCGGTAATTGGGCACGCCATCCTGGTCATCATCAAATCCACAACCACGCGCATCAACTTTGACACCGCGTGGCGTGCCACGACAGGCATCCCGAGAATCGGCAACTTTATCGCCGTCTGTATCCAGGGCACAACCTTTGATGTCTACCAGGGTGTTGGGTGGTGTATCCTTACACTGGTCATCGGTATTAACCACACCGTCAATATCATCGTCTAGCGAAACAACCGCCGCGGAATCAGCTTGAACAGTTTTTGTTTTAACATCCTGATCCTCTGACTGTGAATCCTGAGCCGAAGTATTTTCGACCGCATCCGTTGATGCGCATCCAGTGATCGCGATGGAAATAAAGATCAGGAATGCGCTAAAGATTGAAATGCCTGCAAGGTTCGCCGTATTATTCTTATGCATATTGGTTTCCCTATTTTCGTTATTATTGTGTTGCCGACGTAGATCGACAGAATAACAGAAATATTAGTTTTTCTCATTATGGATCAGGTTAGCGCGCATAAGAAAGAACACAAAATCAATCAATTAAGCGGCAGGTATATACGCATCTTGTTTTCAAACCAGTGAACAGTCAGGCTTTGTAAACGGACCTGGATACTATTATGGAAAATACAGATTTGCTGACATTGATTACCTTAGCATTTGGCTTAGGTATTGTGCATGCACTGGATGCGGATCATATAATGGCGGTATCAGGCCTGGCGAGTACCCGAGTTAGTTTCCGTAATAGCCTGCAATTCTGCATTCGCTGGGCGACAGGCCATGGCCTGGCGCTACTTATTATAGGTATTTGTGTTTATTTTCTGGGAATGGCAATTCCGCACAGCTTAAGCCACTACGCGGAAAGTGCCGTGGGCTTTATGCTTATCGCTATAGGCTCATGGATAATTTGGGAACTGAAAATAAAAAACGCACATTTACATTTCCATCGTCACGATGGTTTACCTGACCATGCTCACTGGCATGCCCACGACCACAATCATAAGCAACATAGCAAAGATCCCCACATTCACAAACACAACGCTGTCATTGTTGGCGTACTACACGGAACAGCCGGGTCTGCCCCTCTTCTGGTACTAATACCTTTAGCCAGTTTGGGCTCACCAGCATATGGTATTGCCTATCTATTTGTATTCAGCCTCGGCGTTTTATTAACGATGATATTATTTGGTGGTTTCATTGGGAGTATTTATCAGTGGTTGACTAAACTGGGAACCGGTTTTGTTAAAACGCTTCGAACAATCATTGCAGCAAGCTCTATATTGTTTGGCAGCTATCTGGTTTCAGGGGCTTTCATTTAATGGAAGCTGCAATAGCACAAAAACCCTGGAAGGCCCAGCTCACATTAGGTTTTGAAAAAAGGAATCACCGCACTGTAGTTGCTAATAGAAAACATGTCGGCCCTTTGGTCATTCAAAAACCCTTTTACCCGGAAGGGGCTCCCTGTCATATTTATTTATTACACCCTCCCGGCGGATTAGTGGGCGGTGATCAGTTGACGCTGAACGTCGATTTAAACAAAGAAAGTCACGTATTAATTACCACACCAGGTGCTGCTAAATTTTACCGCTCGGCAGGACCCGTTGCCGAACAAAG
>NZ_CDLKIE010000188.1:0-5078 GCF_975902315.1 Kaarinaea lacus
GAGTTGGTATCCTGAAACTCATCAACCAGTATATGGCTGAAGCGCTGTCGATAATGTTCCAGCAGGCGGGGATGTTTCAACCATAATTCATGCGCACGGAACAACAGTTCCGCAAAATCCACTACACCGGCACGTTGGCAAAATTCTTCATAGGCCTGGTAGATGCGCACCATTTGCTGCTGATAGGGATCGCCATAAGTATCGATATGTTCTGGTCTTTGCCCTTCATCCTTGCGCGCATTAATAAACCACTGGGCCTGTTTGGGTGGCCAGCGGGTTTCGTCCAGTTCGAGGTTTTTTAAAACTCGACGAATCGCACGATACTGGTCATCACTGTCAAGGATCTGGAAATTTTGCGGTAATCCTGCGTCTTGCCAGTGCAATCGAAGCAGACGATGGGCCAGAGAGTGAAACGTACCAACCCACATACCACTTACCGGCATTTGTAATAATTGTTCAATACGTGAGCGCATTTCACCAGCGGCTTTATTGGTGAAAGTTACTGCAAGAACATTGAAAGGGGATACACCTTCTGTCTGGATAATCCAGGCGATGCGATGGACCAATACGCGGGTTTTACCACTCCCGGCCCCAGCTAGAACCAGGGTATTTTGTGATGGAGTACATACCGCATCACGCTGCGCGTCATTGAGGTCTTCTAATATGTAGGATACATCCATGGCGGCATTTTAACAGATCCGCCACGGATGATTGCAGTAAGATTTGTTTACATGGTGGCCATTTCTAAGTCGTCGGCTACGGCATCCACGCCCGCCTGAGCACATTTTTCATCGGTCTTTCCGGAAGGTGCGCCACTGACACCTACGCCACCCAGGATGTTGCCACTGGCCGTAACCGGAACACCACCGGCGGAAACAACGATGCCATCCACCTTACCAATGGAAAAGGGGGAGGTGAATCGACCTTCCATTGCAGAAGTTTTCATATTAAAAGACATAGCCGTGTAGGCTTTCATTCGGCTAATCGTTAAAGTTAAATCCTGGGCCAGCACATCACGCAATACCACCTGTGGGTGTCCACCACGATCAACCACTGTGACTGCCACTTGAACACCTTCTTTTCTGCACTGATCGATGGTGGCCTTTGCAATACGGAGTGCAACATCCAGTGACATGCGCTTAATGTCTACAACAGTAGGTTGTTCTTCTGCAGCGATAACCTGGTTCATGCCGATGATGCTGAAAATTGCCAGAAAGAAAGCGATTTGTTTTTTCATTATGAAATGCCCTCAAGGTAAATGTGTTTTATCAAGTAAGAACTGTTGAAAAAATTACTGCTCAATAATAGTCGTTATAAATAGCTCACGAATGACTTTGATCAATCGACTTCGTAAAAGTTTAAATGAAGTCTAATTCATCAATGATTTTGTTAGGTACCAATAAAGATAAGCGTACCATCGTCGTGTGCTTTGTCGTTATAAACGAAATATGTTGACCTGATGTATAAATAGTTTTATTTTATGGCGCTCGTTGGTAGCGTCGAAGTCATTGTTTTATAACGAGTCTAAATAACATGACAGTAATTACAATAACACGGGAGGAAATGGTTTAATGAAGAAGATTGTTTCGATTGTCTTTATGGCGTCAGTTCTTTCAACGGGCGCTATTGCTGGAGAAAAAGTTTCCGATGCCCATAGCCAGGTCTCTGACAAGGTGATTAGCAAGCAGCGAGACATGCTGGCAAAAAATACAAAAGACAAAGGATTTGGGCCTCAATCTCCGCGCGACATTGACTCAAGTGCTGGCAAAAACAAGGTTGTGTTCCACGCTGCGCCCTCTTATACAGAGATGAATCTCTGCAATATTCATTTTCACAAGAACGCTGAACATAAGGGTGGTGAGTTTAGCACGTACGTTGGTAACGGTGATGGTCACGGATATCAGAGCGGCTATAAATACTCTGGTAATCTTGGTGCTGCAGAGCTAAATCCGGTCAACAAAGAAATCTGCCCGAGTAAACATGGTGGCCTTGTTCCGGGAGACACTATTGAAGTTCACTACGTTCACTCAACCGCACAGATCAAGCCGGGCCCTACCTTAGGCTCCTGCCTGAACGATTCGATCAACAATCCCCAGTTACGTGTAGAGACTCAGGTGTACGTCCTGGTTAATGATAAAAATGCGCTCGACTTTGGCAAGCTGACCAGGCACGACATGAAAAATGGTCTACACCAGGCATTAAATATCCCAAATAATACGGGCACTCCGGTTCAGTATGCTGGATCAACCACAGGCCCCGGATACAATGAAAAAGGTTCTCCCTTTCAGGTTACCTGGAGCGTTCGTCCCAAAGTCGCCAGGGTTAATATTGAGACTGTGGGCGATTGGTGTAAAAGCAATGTTTTCAAAGAAGACCATGCGCACGGTGTAAGAAACCTGGTGACCAATCCGGGTCTTCTTTCCGAAATCTAGCGACGGATTAAATCTATCGCAATATTCAACAGTTGCGAATAGTCGTAATCATTTGGAAATTATGTTTACGAATTCCCCATGTTGTAAAGCAGTAGGCCATACTAACTTCGGTTGGTATGGCTTTTTAACAATTGATGGAAATTGTTGTATTAACTCTGCACGACAGTTAGTAAGTTGATTTACTAATAAAAGCTGTAAGTTCGTTGTATAAGTGTTGTGAGTTGTTATTTGAAACATTATTACCGTAAGCCGAAATCGTTGTTATTTCGGAGCCTGTAATTTGTAATTCGCTCGCCGATTTCGTCTACACAGTATTTCCCATCAGCATGCCGGCTTGTTTGTCCCTGAAGCGTAATATATTTGTCTAAATACTAACTTAGGAATTCAAGTGCATCTTTCTGCCGGACGATAAAAGTACCGGTAAGAAATGTTTAGTATTGCCCCTGTTCCCGCTATTTTGAATCCGATGAAAACAGGAATGGCAGGGATCAGTACAGATTCAATAAAACCGTGATTTCAGTTGCTTAAGGTATTGTTTTGACAGTACACAGCTTTTCACAATTTGTATCCGAGCTATCCAATAGACAGGATTCGGAGCGCCAGCAGGCCACAATACGTGTTTTGTTTGCTGTGGTATTTTTTCCTTTTTTTACCAGTATCTATTTCACCGGCTGGTTCGGTGGCGTCAGTGTCTATATCGTATATGGTGTAAGCGCGTTTTCTGCAGGCGCCTTCGCGATCCTGGCTTCCATTGTATTTTATCCAGCCTCTAAAGTGTTGATGCGAAAGATCGGAATGTTTCTCGATCTTTTTTTCATTACTTATTGTCTTGTGCTGGGCGGTTCCGTGGGTGCGCTTGGTTACGGCGGCTATCTGTGGGTCACTATCGCTAATGGACTCCGTTACGGTGTCCGATATTTAAAATTTTCCCATCTTGCCAGTGTGGCGTGTTTTTCATCGGTGTTATTGTTCAGTGACTATTGGCATGAAAATATTGTACTTGGCATAGGCCTGCTGCTTTGGTTGTTTTTAATCCCGGTATATGTTGCCAAACTATTACATATTATCGAAGGCGCGTTACACGCCGCCAATTCCGCTAACAAGGCAAAAAGCACTTTCCTGGCAAACATGAGCCATGAAATTCGTACTCCCTTGACGGCTATTATCGGATACGCTGAAGTGTCATTAGATGGTAATCAGACCTTGCAGGAACGTAGTACTGCGCTAAAGACTATTGTGCGTAGCGGTAATCATTTGCTGAATATCATAAACGATATCCTGGACTTTTCTAAAATAGAGGCTGAGCAACTGGACGTGGAATATATGTCCGTGGATTTGTTCCAGCTGTTATTAGATGTGGAATCCCTGGTCAGACCTCAAGCTGAGAACAAAAACCTGGAATTTAACTTGTTGTATGACTTTCCATTGCCAACAGCTTTTGGTACTGATCCGGTCAGGCTAAAGCAAATTCTGATAAATCTTTGCAGTAACGCCATTAAATTTACGGAACAGGGGTCGGTGTCCATTACAGTTAGTTGTGATAGCAGCAACCAGGCCATGCAGTTCGTTGTTAAAGACACTGGCATTGGTATGACAGCAGAACAGTTGGAGAAATTATTCAAACCATTTCAGCAAGCCGACACCAGCATTACGCGACGTTTTGGCGGTACCGGCCTTGGGTTGAGCTTATCGAAGCGCTTAGCAGAAAAACTGGGGGGCGCAATTGAGGTGCAGAGTGAACCAGGAAAAGGATCCAGGTTTATCTTAAAAATCGCTAGTGGATCATTGCAAAATACACAATTTGTGCACAGTTTGAAGCAATTAGTACCAGCGAAAGAATCTGAAACCAGCAGTGTAGGGGAAGTAGCTTTGTCAGGCTGCATACTGTTGGCCGAAGACAATGAAACAAATCAGCAATTGCTTTCAATGTTGCTGCGTAAAATGGGCGCCGACGTCAGTATTGCAGAAAATGGTGATGTCGCAGTAAAGATGGCGCAACAAAACCACTATGATCTTATTTACATGGATATGCAAATGCCCGTGTTGTCAGGTGTAGACGCAGTTAAAAAGTTGCGTCAGGAACGCTACGATCAGCCCATTGTGGCCCTGACCGCTAATGCCACCAATGAAGACAAAATGACGTGTATCAATGCCGGTTGCAATGATTTCTTAAGCAAGCCTATCCCAAGAGACAAGCTTTTTTCCATGACATCAAGATATCTGCAGGCAATCGAACAACCGGCTAAATCCAGCGATCCTATTTTTTCCACCTTGCTAAACGAAGATCCAACTTTTTCAGACCTGGTGGAAAAATTTGTTTCAGAACTTCCAGATATGCTCACTAAACTAAACTGTGCTTATGAAGATAAAGACTGGGTTACACTTAAAGACGGGTTGCACAATCTTAAAGGTATGGGCGGCGGATTCGGATACAGTGTTTTGACTGAGCTGGCAGGTAAGGCCGAGTTTCAAATATTCAGTGAGAACTACGAAGCGGCAAAAGTATTTATAAATGAAATCAGCCAGACGAGCGAGCGTATCTACGAAGGAATAAAACGCAGCGGCGAAAATATTATTGAGCTGAAAATAAACTCGGCGAGTTAGTTGGCGCTATTTTTTTAGATTCGCAAACGCTTCCGCCATCGC
>NZ_CDLKIE010000189.1:0-17406 GCF_975902315.1 Kaarinaea lacus
ATAATATAATGATCCATCGGATGGTCGGGCATTACTTGTTTTAAATGCCAATATGCCGGTCGCCTGTGCTAAAGCTTCTAATATCAACACGCCTGGCATAACGGGTTTACCCGGAAAATGGCCGGGAAAATAGGGCTCATTAAATGATACATTTTTTATACCGATTAACGACTCACCCAGTTTATACTCAACAACTTTATCGATAAGTAAGAACGGATAACGATGCGGCAAATGTTCCAGAATATCGTTAATATCCATTGAATCTTCAGAGTTTTCCATTAGCATTATTTCTTCGGTTGGTTGATTTGTTGTTCCAGTTTTTTCAATCGCCGCGCAATATCATCCAGCTGCTTTACTCGAACGGTGTTACGCTTCCATTTCTGATAAGGTTGAATTGGTGTTCCGGAAGAATATACACCGGGCTCCGTAATTGAACTGGTTACTTTTGACATGCCTGTAATCTGGACATTGTCGGTGATTTCCAGATGACCAACAACTCCTACACCGCCACCAAGCTGGCAAAATTCGCCAATTATTGCGCTTCCTGCAATACCGGTACATCCGGCTATCGCCGTGTGTGCGCCAATTTGTACGTTGTGAGCAACCTGCACCAGGTTATCAATTTTTACCCCTTCTCCAATAATCGTGTCTTCAATCGTACCGCGATCAATGGTTGTGTTGGAACCTATCTCTACATCATCGCCGATGCGTACAGTCCCAACCTGAGGAACTTTTATCCAGCGGCCTTTATCATTTGCCAGACCAAATCCATCACTACCAACTATGACACCAGGATGCATAGTGGTACGGTTTCCAATTTTTACATCGTGACAAATTGTTACATTGGCAACGAAATAACAATCATCACCGATAGCTGCGCCTTGTTCGATGACGCAGCCAGGCCCGATGTAGGCGTTATTACCAATTGATACGCCAGGCCCTATTACGCAGTTAGGTCCGACCCAGGCAGACTCAGCAATATTACATTCTGGGCCTACAGTACTGGTAGGATGGATGCCCTGCTTACTTTCTTCAGAAGCATATAGCAGAGTGGCAATTTTTGCGTACGCAACATGCGGATCATCCGCAATAATGCCGTTGGTTTTCAGTAATGATCGATGTCTTTCCGAGATAACGACAGCAGAAGCTTTGGTTGTTGATAGCAAATTTTCAAACCGTGGATTTGCCAGAAATGTAATATCTCCGCTCTGTGCACTGCTCAACGTTGCAACCCGTTCTATAGTGCATTTTGCATCTCCAACGAGTTCTGCACCAATATGTTGAGCTAAGTCCCCTAGTTTATGCACGGAGTGGCCATCTTAATGTATTATTTCTATCTAGCTGATCCGCTTATTTTTTCGGTTTGGACATTTCCGACTTAAGTTGATCCACAACTTCTTTGGTAATATCAATACGCTTGCTTGCAAACACAACACCATCACTGACGATTAAATCAAATTTCTTTTTTTCTGCGATTGTTACGATGACTTCAAATACACGTTTTCTCAATCGTTCGAATGCTTCATTTCTTCTTATATTCAAATCTTCGCGAAATTCTTCTCTTTTGCGTTTGATTTCTCGTTGATTTGATAACACATCTCTTTCCAGCTTACGCTGCTCACTTTCACTCATAATGGCGCCATCTCGGGCAAGCTTATCTTCCAGCTTTTTGAGGTCTTTCTGCATTTTTACAATTTCTTTATCGCGAGGCGCAAATTCTTTTTCTAACTGTTTCCTCGCAGCATCAGCTTGCGGCGCCTCTTCCAAAACACGCGCTGCGTTCACAAATCCAATTTTTGTTTCCGCCCACAAAGCACCGGGCAAACACATTAGTAAAACACTAACCGCAATTATAGATTGGCGGAATTTTGAAACACTTATCATCATAGTCAAACAGTGACCCCTAGTGATTAATTTATACTCAATCTTGAACGAATCTAATTATAACTGACTGTAAAAAAACGCCATAGTGCCATGAAACTGCATAATACCTCAAACCAGTGTAAGAATCCGTAAAATCGCGGGCACAGCGTTATAATCTGCCAAAATCAGGTGTTTTAAACGCACGGCCCGATTCTTGAAATCGTCAATGCGTGTTTATCGCCGTCCAAAAACCGGGAATACGGGAAACTTGTTTAGCCTGGATGATATTTAGCCATATTACTTTTTTTAGCAAGCAATATACCTTATATAATTGAATCCTAAACCGACTTCATTGTCACGAACCGTTAAAACGGTGATCCGATATTAAACGCAAATACTTCAGTCCTGTCCCCTTCGTAGGAAACCAGTGGCCACGCCAGGCTGAAATTCAATGCACCTACCGGTGTTATCCATACTGCCCCGATACCATACGATGCACGTAGTCGATCATCAGCGACAATGGCAGGGCTGTCTATGTTGGTATACACCCTTGCGAAATCAATGAAGGCACTCAGACGGAAATTTCTATTGGGCACTTCCTCAAAAGGATTAGAAAATATAAACTCGGTCCGACCCTGGAATTTTGCGTTGCCACCAATAGAATAGTCAGCTGTGCATACTCGTGTAGTCACAGTACCACCGTTGCCATCGTCCTGATCTATCAGGCTACAATCGATACCTTTCGGTCCAATGGTGTTTTGGCGAAAACCGCGAACCGAACGCATACCACCCGCGAAATAATTTTCAAAGAATGGTAAATAAGTTGTATCACCGTAACCGTCTCCATAAGCTACTTCACCGCCTATCGCCAATGACACATGCCGATGAAAACTGTTGTACCAACGTAGATTATAACTGGCCTTATAATACTCCAGATCCCCACCGGGAAAGGCAATCTCGCCCGATAATCGCGACAATAAACCTGAAGTAGGAAACAATGTGCGATTGCGGGTATCAAATGAATGATCGATCGTGGAAACAAATGTAAGAAATTCATTTCCGTTTTCCTGAACCCAAAAACTATAGTACAGCGGTGCTTCAGCGTCATTTACCGTAAGATTAGTATCTTCGACTCCGATGCCAAATCGGGCACTGGTATATTCGGTTAACGGAATACCAAAGTTAATGGTCGCGCCGATTCTATCCGTTAAAAAATCCGCCAGGTTAGCTTGCGAAGCGTCGGTAGTCCGGGAAAACAAACTAAAACCTCGACTAACACCATTGATAGTCCAATAAGGATTGTGCCAGGAAAAATTGTAGAATTCCGTGATATCATTTTTACTCGCTTCAACTTTTACACGTTTGCCAGTCCCCAAATAATTATTCAGCGATACGCTGGCGTTAAATAGTACTCCCCCCTCACTTCCATACCCCACACCTGCAGTAAAGTTACCGGTCGATCCTTCTGTTACTTCCAGGTTGATATCAACCTGGTCGGTTGTTCCCGGCACTGAGGGTGTATCAACCTTAACGTCCTCAAAAAAACCAAGTCGTTGTAGCCGAATCTTTGATCGATTCACCAATGGCGTCGATATCCATCCGCCTTCCATTTGCCGAAGTTCCCGGCGTATGACTTCATCTTTGGTTTTTGTATTACCAATTATATTAATTCGCCGCACGTAAACTCGGTTACCCGGATCAATAAACATCGATAAAGAGACCTGTTTGGTACTTTTATCAATTTTAGGAATAGGATTCACATTCGCAAACGCATAACCATCAACTCCCAGGCGATCGATTATGCTATTAGTCGTCACAATTACCTTTTGGCGGGAAAAAATGTCACCTGGCTTTAAGGTAATGAGCTTCTCAATTTCCTCACGCGGAATTATCAAGTCTCCAGCCAGGTTGATTTCTTTCAGATAAAATTGATCCCCTTCTGTGATATTAATAGTTACGTAAACACCCTGCTTATCAGGGCTGATCGAGACCTGTGTAGAGTCTATATTGAAGTTAATATAACCACGATCTAAATAGTAAGAACGCAGTTTTTCCAGGTCTCCAACCAGAACCTGTTTTGAATACTTGTCGCTACCACTAATAAACGACAACGAAGTAGGCATACTTAATTGCAACTGCCCTAATAAATCTTTTTCCCGGAAGGCATACGCTCCGACAATTTTAATTTGCCGAATTCGCGCCGGCTCACCTTCCTCAATATCCAGTTGCACATCTACCCGGTTACGTTCCAGATCAGTAATAGTCGATTTTATTTTTACACCATAGTTGCCCAGGGCGAAATACTGGCGATGAAGCTCCTGCTCTACCTGATCCAGCAAGGACCTGTTAAATACCCGCCCTTCCGCCAGGCCGACTTCTTTTAAAGCCTTGGTCAAATCTTCGGATTTAATCTCCTTGTTACCAAAAATTTCTATACTTGAAATCGATGGTCGTTCAATAACATGGATAACCAGATTGTCTCCGTCTCGGGATAACCAGACATCTTCAAAAAAGCCAGTTTTGAACAAGGCACGAATAGCTTCGGTTGAACGCGTGCTATCAAGCGTCTCGCCGACTTTTAGCGGTAAATAGGTAAAAACTGTACCAAGTGAAATACGCTGCAACCCTTCTATTTTGATATCCTGGATAATAAAAGAATCAAGCGCAAATACGGATTGGCTGAACAATAGCACTGCGCATAGAATAACGCGCAACCTCATCGATAAGCCTCATTGTTATTTTTATTGTTGTGTTGCATTGTTTACCAGTTCCGGAAAAAACTATTGTGTCACGGAGATATTGACGACATTCAGCCCCAAAATAACCGTTGTATGTCATTATAAAATGCCAACATCATCAGCATCCCCAACATAACAATACCGATATGTTGCATTTTTAACTGCGCTTCATCTGACAGAGCACTGCCCTTTACTATTTCAATCGCATAAAATAGCAAGTGACCTCCATCAAGCAACGGGATTGGCAACAAATTAAGAACACCAAGACTAATACTGACAATAGCCAGAAACGAAAGAAAAGTCGGTAGCCCTTCACTTGCAGTGTAACCTGCGTAGGTTGCAATGGTTATTGGACCACTCAGGTTTTTAACAGATACTTCTCCAACAATCATATTACCGATCATTTGCAGGGTTAGAACAGAAATTTGCCAGGTCTTTACCACAGCGGTATAAATAGCAGTACCAGGGGAATGACTAACCACAGTCTGTAATTCCTTTGGAAACTCCACAGGCTCCGGAAGTGCACCGATACGGCCGATTATCCCCGTTTCAGTTTCAATCGCTGCTGGTGTTAAATCCAGCTGCTTGAGCTCACCATTACGATTGATAGTTACCTGTAATGTTTTGTCAGGACTACTACGCACTACTTTTACCAGATCTTCCCAGTGCTCAATTTGAGCATTATCGACGTTAACTATTTTATCACCTGTCAGGAAACCATCACGTTCAGCCGCACCATCCGGACTTAGCTTACCCATAGTGGCAGGAATAACTGGTCGATATGGAGCTAACCCCAGTTCTTCCATCAACTTACTTTGTTTATTCTCAGTACTAATCCCGTCAACGGGAAGTGAAACACGATAAGTGCGCTGACTGGCGTCCTTCAGCTCCATGGCAATAGCATCGTTTTGCAGTGCTGATTGCAACATTGCCATACGCGCGGTACCCCAACTTGGTGTCAGTTCACCGTCAACTGAAATGATTTCATCACTGGTACGAATATTCGCATGATAAGCAATGGATTGCTTTTCTACTTCGCCAATAACGGGTTTAATGCCAGGTACGCCAACAACGTACATCAACGCATAAGCAAATATGGCAAAGATAAAATTAAATATGGGACCAGCAGCAACAATGGCGATTCTTTTGCTTACTGGTTGGCGATTAAAAGCACGGTGTAACTCGCTTTTTGCTACTTCACCTTCGCGCTCATCAAGCATCTTGACATAACCACCCAGAGGAATTGCAGCGATAACATATTCCGTTTGATCTTCACCATGGCGGCGTAGCCAAAGTGGTTTTCCAAAGCCGATTGAATAGCGAAGGACCTTGACACCGCAACGGCGTGCAACCCAATAATGGCCAAATTCATGAAATGCTATTAGCACACCGATAGCAAATATAAACGCCAATAATGATGTAAAAAAACCACTCATTAATTAATTGTCCTTGCCGACGATGACTGTTGACTTATGTATTCTCGACTTACTTCTCTCGTCGAGGTATCTGCAGCTAATATAGTATCAAGATTTTCAACAGGATTAGCCGTAACTTGTGACAACGCATATTCAATTACGTTCGCTATATCGGTAAATGCGATTTCTCTATCGAGAAAAGCCTGTACTGCAATCTCGTTAGCTGCATTCAATATGGTAGAGCTCGTACCTCCATTGCGCATTGCCTCGATTGCTAAACGCAGACAAGGAAAGCGCTCTAAATCCGGCATCTGGAAATCAAGCCTGGCTACATCAAACAGGTTCAGGCTTTCCACGCCGGAATCAAACCGTTCCGGCCAGGCCAAAGCATGCGCTATAGGTGTACGCATGTCCGGATTGCCCAGCTGAGCCAACACCGAACCATCATTGTATTCAACCATGGAATGAATCACACTTTGTGGATGCAACACCACCTGAATAAATTCTGTTGTTGTCCCGAATAACCAGCAAGCTTCAATAACTTCCAGCCCTTTGTTCATCATCGTCGCCGAATCAACAGAAATCTTTTTTCCCATCACCCAATTGGGATGGGCACAAGCCTGCTCCGGAGTAACATCATGCAATTTGTCAATTGCCATTTCCCGGAACGGACCACCAGACGCGGTTAGCAAAATGCGTTTCACGCCAACGTCAGGCAAACCTTTTTCGAAACCTGGCGGCATACATTGAAAAATCGCGTTATGCTCGCTATCGATTGGCAACAGCTGCGCGCCATTGTTTTTTACTTCATCTATAAATATTTGTCCGGACATAACCAGCGCCTCTTTGTTCGCCAGGAGCACGCGCTTTCCGGCTCGCGCAGCAGATAAGGTTGGTCGCAAACCTGCTGCACCCACAATAGCTGCCATGACATAGTCAGTATGTTCATCGGCAGCTACTTTTTCCAAACCTTCATTTCCGGACAAAACAGTAGTTGTTATGCCGTACTGCTTAAGTTGTTGCTCCAGATGTTGAGCTGCATCTTCAGACACAAGCACCGCATATTCGGGATTGAATTTTTTACATTGCTCAAACAGTCTATCTACCTGGCTTTTCGCCGTTAGTGCAACGACATGAAAGCGATCTGAATGGCGCTCAATAACATCCAGCGTATTAACACCAATGGAACCTGTAGACCCCAATATGGTTACACCAATTGACTTACCGTTTGAATTTTCTGGTTGCATACTTTCGTGCTTACAATGTTGGAATATTTTTTTGAAAGAGCGCCCAGGTGCATACCATAAATAGAGGCGCTGCCGCGGTTAGACTATCAACACGATCCAGAACGCCGCCATGACCAGGCAATATTTTTCCACTATCTTTTAATCCGACCTGTCTTTTAAACATACTCTCAGAAAGATCGCCAAGTACTGAAATTACCGCGGTCAAAATACATACCACCATAAATGCGACTATAGATTTCCAGTCTCTGTTCAGAAATTCAAAAAAATATGCACCTGTTAAAGAGAATATACCGACGCTCACCAGGCCGGAGATAACTCCTTCCCAGGTTTTTCCAGGACTGACCTGCGGCGCCAGCTTGTTGGCACCCCATTTTTTTCCGCCAAAATATGCGCTGCTATCTGCCACTGCAATCAACGCTACCAGGAATAACACCAGGTAGGGTCCTTGTTCAAAATTGTTCCTTAACTCAACGATGGCAACCCAGCAAGGGACTATAACCAACAAACCTATAAATGCACCCAATGTCCTGTTAGTACGAATGCGATCACACCTGGGGTACATAATCACAAGGATTAGCGCGCAAACCCACCACGCCAGGCCGGTCATTAATACTGTCAGTACAAGCTGGGAATTTCCAACGACATAAAACCAGCTAAACAGGATTGCCGCCATGACAACGGCAGCATATGAAGCTCTCACTAATGGGTGCTGCAAGCGCAGAAACCTTGACCACTCCCATCCCCCCACAACAGCAAACAGAGCAAAGAAAATGGCAAACTGAGTGTGCGTCAACCACAGCACACTTCCCACCACAACAGGAATCAGAACAGCGGCTGTAATCAGGCGCAGCTTAAGCACCTTCTTCCTGCTCCACCTGTTCGCTGGTACGTCCAAAACGCCGTTGCCGACTGGCAAATGAAGCTAGCGCTTCATCAAGTGTCTGTTCATTGAAATCCGGCCACAACGTGTCTGTAAAATAAAGTTCAGCGTAAGCCAGCTGCCAGAGGAGAAAGTTACTGATGCGCATTTCGCCGCCAGTACGAATAAACAGATCCGGATCTGGCAAATCATTTAAACTTAGATAGGTCGCAAACAACTCCTCGTCTATATCCTTGACATCAACCTGACCTTCCTGAACGCGCCTGGCAATCAACCGAGCCGCATGGGCTATATCCCACATGCCGCCATAATTGACCGCAACGACCAGGGTTAAACCGGTATTGTTTCTGGTCTCCTGCTCACCTTCAAACAGTCTTGACTGTAATTTTTCACTAAAGGCAGATCTGTCGCCTATAAATCGCAGCCGGACATTGTTTTCCTGAAGTCGCTTCACCTCTCGACCCAGCGCTGTATGCAAAAGATCCATTAACAGGCCAACTTCCTTGGCGGGCCTGCGCCAGTTTTCGCTGCTAAAGGCAAATAGTGTAAGTACTTTCACGCCTTTTTTTGCGCAAGTCTCCACCACTCCACGCACCGCCTCCACACCGGCTTTATGCCCTGCAAAACGAGGCATCAAACGCTTTTTCGCCCAGCGACCATTGCCGTCCATTATAATGGCAATATGCCGGGGTAAATGTTTGTTAGCTGATTGTGATGAGCCAGAATCTTCAGACATGAAGTGGTAGCCTATATAAAGTCAGGAGAAATAATTGAATTGATGCAAGTAGAACGTTTTACAAGATGAAAATACACGACATTAATCTGATTAATTCAATCTCCTGACCCGCGAATAAAACGTCACTCTTTTAAACTTCCATTAAGTCTTTTTCTTTTTCAGTGAGTATTTCATCAACTTCTTTCACAAACTTATCAGTGATCTTCTGGATGGAATCTTCTGCCTGATGCATTTCGTCATCAGTAATTTCCTTTTCCTTATTTAAGGATTTAAAGTCACTATTTGCATCGCGGCGAATATTCCGTATGGCAACGCGGGCATTCTCGCCCTCATGACGCACAACACGTATCATGTCCTTGCGTCGCTCTTCGGTAAGGGGCGGCAATGGAACCCGTATTACCTTACCTGAAGTTGCAGGATTCAATCCTAAATCAGACTGCATAATTGCTTTTTCTACCGGGCCCACCATGTTTTGCTCCCATGGCGTAACCGTTAAAGTCCGCGGATCAGATACAGTCACTGACGCCACCTGATTTAGCGGAGTATCGTTGTCATAGTAGGAAACGGTTATATGATCCAGCAAACTGGTGTGTGCCCGTCCGGTGCGAAGTTTTGTTAATTCACCTTTTAATGATTCAATACTTTTTTTCATGCGGACTTCTGCATCTTTCAATATATCATTAATCATGCGGATCCCCCTTCCACTATGGTTCCTTCGTCTTCACCTTGCATGATGCGCATCAACGAACCTTTTTTATTCATATTAAAAACACGAACAGGCATATTGTAGTCTCGACATAAAGCAATAGCAGTTGCATCCATAACGTTCAGTTTTTTCATTAAAACATCGTCATAAGTCAGACGAGAATAGCGAATCGCGTCTTTATCTTTCATTGGGTCCGCCGAATAAACGCCATCAACTTTGGTCGCTTTCAATACCACGTCTGCATTAATCTCAATACCTCGCAAACTGGCAGCTGAGTCAGTTGTAAAAAATGGACTACCGGTACCTGCAGCAAAAATGGTGATCCTGCCTTTTTCCAGATGGCGAATCGCACGACGACGAATGTAGTCTTCCGCAACTTCATTGATATGTAGTGCAGACATTACTCTAGCGTGCATCCCTTTTCTTTCCAGTCCGTCCTGAATGGCGAGAGCATTTATCACAGTGGCCAACATCCCCATATGATCGGCAGTTGCGCGATCCATACCGGCTGCAGATAAACTCACACCCCGAAATATATTCCCGCCGCCGATGACCAGAGCTACTTCAACGCCCATTCCCAACAGTTCTTTAACATCACTACTAATACTGTCAATAACCTTGGGATCGATACCAAACTCTGCATCGCCCATAAGCGCTTCACCACTTAATTTAAGCAATATGCGTTTATAGAAAGGTTTATTTTTAGTATCAGCCATCGCTTTGCATCCCAGCTAGAATGTTCTTATCAATTACCTTTGACTTGCGCCATAACTTCGTCAGCAAAATTCTCTTCTTTCTTCTCGATACCTTCACCAACTTCCATTCGGTAGAAACTTTCAACCACCGCGCTCGCATCCTTCAATAATTTCTCAACAGTCACATCGGGATCCTTGACAAAAGGCTGACCCAATAAGGTGATTTCTTTAAGAAACTTGTTAATACGACCCATCACCATTTTCTCTACTATTTCAGCAGGCTTGCCACTTTCAGCAGCTTGAGCAGAATAAATTTCTTTTTCTTTAGCAATCACATCCTGTGGAACATCGTCTGCAGAAACGCAAACAGGTTTGCTCGCTGCGACATGCATGGCAATATCCTTTGCCAGATTCGCATCTCCACCATTCAGCGTTGCTAAAACACCAATTCGAGAGCCGTGCAAATAGGTACCGATAACGCCGCTGTCAGTAACAGCTTTTACATAGCGACGAACATTAATGTTTTCACCAATCTTCGCGATCAGTGCTTTGGTAGCATCTGCAACAGTATCACCGCTGGCCATTTTAAGATTCAGCAATCCATCGATATCGTCTGGCAAATTCTGAATTGCAAGGTCAGCTACTTCGTTGGCGAAATTCTGGAAATCATCACCCTTGGTCACAAAGTCGGTTTCACAGTTAACCTCTACAATAATTGAAGCCTTACCATCGTCAGTAGTCCTGGAAACAATGGTTCCCTCAGCGGCAGTGCGCCCGGATTTTTTGTCGGCTTTTGCCAATCCGGCTTTGCGCATATATTCAATAGCGGCATCAATGTCACCATTTGACTCAACGAGCGCTTTTTTACACTCCATCATACCGGCTTGTGTTCTTTCGCGAAGTTCTTTAACAAGAGCTGCTGTTATTGCCATTATTCATTCCTCACAAGATATGCGTAAATCAAGTTTTCAATTCAAAAAAGGGGGCAACGCCCCCTTATTGTATGCAATCCACTACAACACCGTTGTAAGTATCGATTGCACATTCATTTGTATTACTCAGCCTCTGCTTCACCAGAATCCGTTGACTCAGCCTTTGCGGCGTCTTCGCCAGCGTCTTCCTTTGGTTTAGCTTTTTTGGCGGCCGCTTTCTTTTTGGATGCGACCTTTGCTTTCTTTTTCTTGGGCGCAGGCTTTGCTGCTTCAGCCACAACTTCACCACTTTCATTTAATTCAACTAACTCATCGCCCGATCCAGACAAATCCAGGCTTGGCGAAGCATCGTTCACTGCATCTGCAATCGCACTGACATACAGGCGAATAGCTCGCATCGCATCATCGTTACCAGGAATAACGTAATCGACACCTTCAGGACTGTTATTGGTATCAACGATACCAATAACCGGGATACCCAGTTTTACCGCTTCGCGAATGGCGATTTTTTCATGGCCAACATCCACCACAAACAGGGCATCTGGGAGTTTCGCCATATCTTTAATTCCACCCAAACTGCGATCCAGTTTTTCCATTTCCCGCGTCAGCATTAATGCTTCTTTCTTGGCGAGTTTCGCAAAGCTGCCGTCTGTCGCCATGGTCTCAAGTTCTTTCAGGCGCTTGATGGACTGTTTAACGGTGTGGAAGTTAGTGAGCATACCACCCAACCAACGATGGTTGACGTAAGGCATATCGCAACGTTCTGCTTCTTCTTTAACGATGTTGCGCGCGGCGCGCTTGGTACCGACAAACAGGATATTGCCTTTCTTCGAGGCCATTTTGCCGACAAAATTTACGGCGTCGTTAAATCGAGGGAGGGTTTTCTCAAGATTGATAATATGAATTTTGTCGCGTTCCCCGAAGATAAATGGTGACATTTTCGGATTCCAGAAACGCGCTTGGTGGCCAAAATGCACGCCGGCCGCCAACATTTCACGCATGGTGACTGCTGCCATAATAGTTACTCCAATTGTAGGGTTAAGCCTCCATGAGCCCCATATACCAACTCTGTGGGATTGACCCGAACAGAGCACCCTGGTTATATGTGCCGGCCCATGTGTGGATTGATTAAATTTTGTGGCTTTATTTAAACCAAAACCACAAAATACGCTGTTTTCTTTGCCGCTATCTTGTTTACCTTGCTATAGCAGCGCGGGCTTTATACCATAAATAGCCCTTTTCAACAATGTACGTCGTGATTTTTTACGATTTTCAGTGTCTGATTTCAGGGATTTAACTTAACAATAACCTTTTAAAATCATAAACATGGGTATACATATTAAAACACCGGAAGAGATCGAAAAAATGCGTATCGCCGGACGACTGGCGGCTGACGTACTGCGCATGATTCGCGATCATGTTAAGCCGGGCATCACGACCGATAAACTCGATCAAATCTGTCACGATTATATCGTGAACGAGCAAAATGCAATTCCCGCACCACTCAATTACCACGGATTTCCCAAGTCCATCTGCACGTCTGTGAATCACCAGGTTTGCCATGGCATTCCCAGCAATAAAAAGTTGAAGAATGGTGATATCGTAAACATTGATGTTACGGTCATAAAAGATGAATTTCACGGTGACACCAGCAAGATGTTCCTGGTTGGCGAAGCTTCAATTCTTGCCCGACGCATTTGTCGCATTAGCCATGAATGTATGAAAACCGGAATAGAGATGGTGAAACCTGGAATACGCCTGGGCGATATCGGTCATGCTATTCAACAACACGCAGAATCAAATAATTGTTCTGTCGTCCGCGAATATTGCGGCCATGGTATTGGACGCCAGTTTCATGAGGAACCGCAGGTCTTGCACTATGGCACACCGGGCTCCAAGGAAATCCTGGAACCGGGGATGACTTTTACGATTGAACCTATGATAAATACCGGTAAACGCCACGTGAAGTTATTACCAGATGGCTGGACCGTAATTTCCAAAGACCGTAGCTTATCTGCTCAATGGGAACATACAGTACTGGTTACTGAAGACGGTTTTGAAGTACTCACCAGGCATCCTGATGACGAAATTTAATGTTGAATTTCCCTGCATCGATTTATTGAGAATCGCCTAACGTGTTACATTCAGTTTCAGATAACAGTATTGACAGCTCTATCGACTGGAAAGCATTTGACAGCGAATTTACAAAAACCACCAATCCCATTGCACTATTTCGCGACACCCTCAAGCAAGCTACCAGTATTTTAAAAACTCAATTTGAACACGACGCGCCTGCAGACCTTTTGGTGCAACAACATGCTGCTACTGTAGACCAGTTATTAATGCGTGCCTGGCAGTATTTTATTGGCACAGATGAAAACAAGATCGCGCTTATTGCTGTTGGCGGTTATGGACGTGGCGAGTTACACCCCGCATCAGATATTGATTTATTGATTCTGCTAAAGGGCAATCAGCATGAACGATACGCTGCACGTATTCAGGGGTTTTTAACATTCCTGTGGGATATTGGTCTCGAAGTGGGCCAGAGCGTACGCTCGGTAAAAGAATGCGTAGTGGAAGCTAAACGTGACATTACAGTTGCCACCAATCTCATGGAAGCACGTTTTCTCAGTGGCGAAGCAAAGCTTTTCCATAGTCTGCTAAAAAAAATCGGCCCGAAAAAAATATGGCCCAGCCGGAAATTTTTTAAAGCCAAACTTGAAGAACAGGAACAACGACACCATCGCTATGGTGATACCGCCTATAACCTGGAACCCAATATCAAGGAAAATCCCGGCGGTTTGCGTGATATTCAGGTTATCGGCTGGGTTGCCAAACGACATTTTGGCGCCACTACACTCCATGACCTGGCCTCTCATGGTTTTCTCAATGACAATGAACTACAAACCCTGATTGAAAGCCAGAATTTTCTGTGGAAGATTCGCATCGGCCTTCACTTTTTAAGCGGGCGACGTGAAGACCGCCTTATGTTTGACCACCAACGAACGCTGGCAAAACAATTTGGCTACCAGGATGACGAGCGCCGTCTGGCGGTCGAAAAATTTATGAAAGATTATTATCGAACGGTACTTGAATTAAACCGTTTGAATGAAATGTTGTTGCAATTGTTTGACGAAGTCATTCTGACCGGGCGGGAACGGGTAAAAATTATTCCGATTAACAAACGTTTCCAGTCGCGCAACGGCTACCTGGAAGTTACCTATCAGAAAGTCTTTGAATACTACCCGTTTGCCCTGTTGGAGCTATTCCTGATCATGGAACAACACCGGGAGCTACGCGGTGTTCGAGCAGAAACGATTCGCCTGATCAGGGACAACTGTGACCGTATTAATGCGGAGTTTCGCAACGATGTACGTTGTCAGAGCCTGTTTATGGAAATTTTCAAACAGCCTGTTGGTTTGACTCATGAGTTGCAGCGCATGAATCGATATGGTGTGCTGGCGGCTTATGTTCCCGTATTCGGCAACATCGTTGGTCAAATGCAACACGACCTGTTTCATGTTTACACCGTGGATGAACACACCATGTTCCTGGTACGCAACCTGCGCCGTTTTACCGTTGCAGCGCACGCCGACGAATTTCCGTTATGCAGCAGGCTAATTAAAGAAATACCCAAGCAGGAGTTGCTCTACCTGGCGGGATTTTTTCACGACATCGCCAAAGGTCGTGGTGGCGATCATTCGCAATTAGGCGCCAATGATGCCATTGATTTCTGCAGAGGTCATGGACTAAGCCAGTACGATACCAACCTGGTCTCGTGGTTGGTACGCAACCACCTCATTATGTCAGTCACCGCGCAACGCAAGGATATCGGTGATCCAGAAGTTATTTCTGATTTTGCCAAACTGTTAGGTAGTCAGGAGAAATTGAATTATTTGTACCTGCTCACGGTCGCAGATGTGCGAGCCACTGCTCCGGGCCTGTGGAACTCCTGGAAAGATTCTTTATTGATGGAACTCTACATGGCATCGAGTCACGCATTCCGACGTGGACTGGTAAACCCCATCGAATTAGAAGAAAAGATTGCGCAAATCAAGGCATCCGCATTAAAGGATCTGTTGAAACAGGACTTCAGCCAGGAAACCATTGAGACATTCTGGGAAAGCCTTGATGACGATTATTTCATGCGCCACTCAGAGGATGAAATCGTCTGGCATTCACAATCTTTTCTAAATAGCAATCCGGAAGATTTCCCGTTAATAATAATAAGAGAACAAACTCACCGAGGCGGCACTGAACTTTTTGTTTGCATGCACGATGAAAAATACATCTTCGCATTAATCACTGCAGGGATTGAACGCCTGGGATTAAACATTATTGATGCCCGTATTATTACTTCCAAAACCGGATATGCTCTCGACACATTTATCCTGCTGGAAAGCAATGGTCAAATCATCAAAGACACCCATCGTATAGAAGACATATATAAAAAACTGCATTCATTACTTGATAAACCAACCTATGAAAACCTGCTGGAAAACCAGCCCAGCAAATTGATGTCACGCAGACTCAAACACTTCCCTATTGCCACTGATATAACTTTCCGTACCGACACACGGAATTTTATAACTATTATGGAAGTTGTGACACGTGATCAACCTGGAATTCTTGCCAGAATCGCCATGGCGCTTGTCGAATGCAAGGCCCAGCTACTAAATGCCAAAATCGCAACCTTCGGTGAACGCGTAGAAGATATTTTTTATATCACCGACGAAGAAAACAAACCAATTGACAACGTAGGCCAGCTCAATGAGTTGAGAGAAACCATAATTCAACTTCTGGATAGTTAATTTCGGTCTACACTATAATTTAGGCTCGTAATTATTAATCACAGTCTCTATTAGCAGAATCGCATAGAAACCAGTTCTAATTTGCCATATACAGTGAACAGCTCAAACCGATATTGCCTGTCCCTGGTACTGACAATTGTGTTGGTTTGCACACCGCTGTACAGTTCCGCAATAGAAGGCCCTGTGCCCAGGGATGAGGCTGAGCAGTTATTTAAGTCGCATAGCCAGAGCATATATCAGATTCGCGTCATCGAACTGGCGACCGGCAACAAGGCAGCAATTGGCTCCGGCTTTTTAGTTGATCAGCAAGGACATATAGCTACTAATTTCCATGTAGTATCCAGTTTTGTACATCAGCCTTCTCGCTATCGGCTGGAGTACGCCACTGTTGATGGAAACATTGGTGATCTGGAGCTAATCGATATTGATATAGTGCATGACCTTGCCATCACTAAAGGCAACATAACAGAGACCAGCCCCCTGCCCCTGGGTCATAGCAAGCTCTCAAAAGGTACGCGCATTTTTTCACTGGGAAATCCCCACGACCTGGGATTAAGCGTTGTAGAGGGTACTTATAATGGTTTGCTGGAAAAATCCCTGTTCGACAAAATATTTTTTTCTGGCTCACTAAATCCCGGCATGAGTGGCGGCCCTACCCTCAATCACGCCGGTGAAGTTATTGGCATTAACGTCTCAACCGCCGGAAACCAGGTCAGCTTCCTGGTACCAGTAAGCTTTTTAAAAGAACTATTAGCTGACGTACAACAGGAAGCTGTTAAAGATGCAGATCTTAAAAAACGTATAGAACAGCAGTTATTTACGCACCAGGAAGAATTTATAAAACAACTAATAGGCTCTGAATGGAAAACCACAGAACTTGGACCGTTCAGGCTGCCGGACAGCATCAATGATATCTTCAAATGCTGGGGGGATTCTGACGATAATCCTGAGGCACTGATCGAGCACGCCTACAGCAACTGCTACAGTGAAGACCAGATTTATATGGCGCAACGTTTCACAACTGGTGGACTGGCGTACACCTATGACTACTATCGAAGCAAAGAACTCGGGAAAATTCACTTTTATAACCTGTACAGTATGGAGTATGGCCGTACCATTCGCGTGAACAGCGCGAACAAAGACGAAGTGGGAAACTATCAGTGCCATGTTGACTTCGTTGAAATTTCCAATAAAGACTGGAAGCTATCATTTTGTTCCCGGCAGTATTTGAAATACCCTTTACTTTATGACACTACGGTCGCGATTGCATTAGTTAGCGAACATGATATTGGTCTGGTTATACAACTGGCGGCATCCGGAATAAGCAAGGATACCGCACTGGCACTAACAAAAAAATTTATACAACACATCGCATGGCAAAGA
>NZ_CDLKIE010000190.1:0-7427 GCF_975902315.1 Kaarinaea lacus
CTTATATTGCAACAGATTTGGCGCATCGTAGCTGGTTGGCGCTGTTACGCAAAAATTCCCAGGAAGGACAGAGGCTGCTCAAGTTGGCTTTTCAGGCAAATCCCAAAGATCGATGGATCAGCTACGCGGTAGCGGATGCGACGCTTGCTAACTACGAGGCAAGTCGTCCTGAAGGCATATCGGAAAAATCTGTATTAGAATCTGTTTTAAAAATTCGTCCGGATCATGCTGAGGCGCTGAAGCGCTTGTGGCAATTGGCGGAACTAGAAGGTAATGCAGAAGCAGCTCAGCAATATAAAAAGCGATTCGCCGAGTTGAGTCCTCTGGATACACTTCTACAATAGAAATCACATAAGCCATTGAAATACATGGATAAAAAGCAAATTAAGTGAGCGTTCATTGAGAATATGGTATAGTCCCGCGATGCGCAGTAATGATTCACTCAGCAGTATTCCTGTCACTACCATACCACCCAAGGCCAGCATGCGGATGCATTGGCAACGCCGTGGACTGCAGTTTACCACCATCGCAGTTGCCTTACTCATTCCAATTGTAGGTCTGTTTCGAATTGATCCTATTGCCGGTGCTTTTGTCGTACTGGATCGTCAGATCTGGTGGTCTGATTTCTTTTTGGTTTTCGGTTTCTGGTTGATGATTGCCAGTGGGCTGGTCTTACTTTATTCCGCAGTGGGTACTGCTTTTTGTGGTTGGTCGTGTCCGCAAAACAGTTTGTCCGAATGGGCAAATTACATGACCCAGAAGTTGTTGGGTAAGCGCGCCGAAGTATCACTCAATGGCGAGAAAATGAAAGTAGGGGCCAATAAAAATAAATGGGCCAATTGGGGGGTGTTAGGCATCAGCTTTTTTGTAGCCGCCATGTTCTTTGCCTTGATCCCACTATTCTATTTTTATTCGCCGTCTGTTATCTGGTCATTTGTGACGTTTCAACAAGACGACCGTTTAGCAAGTTCTTTGCATTATATTTATTTTATTTTCGTGTTAGTCATATTTTTGGATATTGCATTTATTCGTCATTTCTGGTGCCGGTTTATGTGTATCTACAAAGTCTGGCAGCATGGATTTAAAACCAGTCAAACTTTGCATGTTGCCTATGATGATTCACGATCAAAACTATGTGATAAGTGTAATTATTGTGTCACCCATTGTTTCCTGGAACTGGATCCCAGGAAAACTGAGATCTATGACAGCTGCATAAATTGTGGTGAGTGTATTACCGCCTGCAATAATTTGCAGGCCAGGAAAGGCCAATCTGGCTTGTTGAGTTTTAAGGTTGGCGAAGAAGATGCCACCAAATTCGCATTATTTAAAACGCGTTTGTCATCATTGTCATCACGTGTACACTGGACAATTCCTTTTGCGCTGCTTGGTGTAGGCATGTTTATATGGGGGCTAATCAGTTACGAACGTTATCATCTGGCGGTATATCGTGCTGATATTATGCAGGGTGCGCAAATTTCCGATTATCGAGTCGCTGTATCTAACAAATTATATGATGCTGCTGGATTACGCATTGAAATAGAGGGGCTTGATCCAGCGATGTATCAACTCAACGAGGCAGATGTAAAATTTGAAACCATTGGCCGTCATGATATCAAGTTGCATATTAATGAAGGATTGCCGGCAGGGCTGCACACATTCCTTGTTCACGCAAAATCCGAAGAAGGTTGGAAAGATAGTTACCGAGTGCAACATTTTGTTGCCAGCAAATAGGCAGATAGTATTATGACTGAACCAGAAAAAGAAAAGCATCCTGAACTACAAGAACTAAAGGAAAAAAAGTGGGGAGAGATACCCGAGGATAATTTTGGCTATGCTTCTGACGAAGAACGACGACAGAAACGCGGTTTGGAAGATTGGGAGTTGGTCGAAAAAATTCCACAGTCACAAAAAGGTGTGCCAAAATGGTTTATCGCGGTTATAGTTGCGGTACTGTTAGTGGCTATTGGTCTGAGTTTTCCTTTTTGGGGTGACAGACCAGGCTATGAAAGAGAATGGATTGACTGGGGATTTGGTGCCGCAATATTATATTTACTGGTATTCGGTGGTTTTGTTTACATTATGGTAAATGTTTATAGTCCCAGCGTGGATGGCAGAGAAGATATGGATATTCCAGATCGATCTGTTAATCCTAAAAGTAATCAGGCATCATTGAAGGCTGAAAAAACAAAAAACAATAGTAAAGATGCGCAAGGTAAAACATCTTAGGTTTATTGCACCAGGTTTGCTGCTGCTAATATCCGGCTTGCTAGCATGCTCTCAGGAGCAGGGTTCGGCTCCGCTAAAGAAAACTGACTATCCTGAATATGAATCTGAGCCAGCTAAACTTTATTTATCCAAGTGTAGCGGATGTCATGCTGCGCCTTTACCAGGCATACATACTATGCGCCAGTGGCCAGGTGTCGTGGATCGCATGCAAATGCGAATGAAAAACAAGGCAGTTCAACCACTCAATTCCAATGAATTGGCAATTGTTTTGGATTATTTACAGAAACATGCGAGTCAAAAATAGAAAAATAGATTTAACTAAGCTAATTCTACTATTAGTAATGATAGCGGTAGTAGCAAGCTGTAGCAGAAGTGATGCTTATATCCTGGTTCCTCAACGCTGGGACAAGCACGAAATACTGGTGGAGATCCGGCCAGGTGCCCCGCGTCAGGGGATGAATGAATTTGTTGTAGTAGCGACACATTACGAGACAGGTGTTCCTGGCTATGAGTATATTGTGTCTATAAAGATGAATACGGCAGAGCGCTGGCAGCAGATGATTCAGGACGGTCATTCTGGTGTATATCGGCGGGCAATTGCTGTGAAAGATCCGGCCAATGAGGTACTAGTGGTTCAGTTGAAACATAAACGGGAGGAAAATAAAAAGACCGAGCTAAATTTTCCCTTAGCTAGGCACGTTAAACACTAGGCTATTTGTCTCGCTTGCGCCTCTCAATGCGCTTGCTGAGAGTAGCGCTTTCCTGCCAGCGTCGTAGCAATAAAATCTTGTCACCACCTTTTTCTTCACTGCAAACAGGGCAGGTTAAATAACATAAATACAATTCTTTGGGCATGCGTCCCATATCAAATAATTGCATTTGGAGCTGGCGGGTACTTTCCTTGATAGTACCGATGCCGCCTTTATGTAAAAAACCTCTTACATTAAACGAACCCTCAAGGAATCGAACAAACCGTGAAGGTGATTCACCGGATTTTAACAAACGAATCATTTCCCCACGTAAAAAACCTGTGCGTGTAAGTACGAAACCAGGCCATTCTTCTTCCAGTTCCAGTTGTTCTATATCGGTTACTTGTCTCTGAACATAGAGGTCGTACGATAAGGGCATATACAGGAACGCGGGTATCTTTAAAGCGTGTACTGGCTTGCCGCTGAGATCAATATCTTGCTCATGCCATTGTGGATAGCTGGTAGGGCAAGGACATTGCTTGGTCATTGAAGGGGGATTTTCTTTTTAACAGTAAGAAAAATGTTAATAAAGTATACCCAGAAACCAACCCCCATAATTGTGGAGACAGTCCCTATAACGGGGCCGTAGTATTTGTGAATAGCCTGTACATTTGCATCAGTATAAGGGCTGGCTAACATGGCATGTCCTTCCAAAATACCGAAAATCATTAAGGTCGAATAAAAACCCCCGATACCACATACAGTCCACCAAAAAGTATGGTTCACCAGTTTTCTGGAATATATAGCGAAGCCACCCATTTTCGGAATTAGGTAGTACGAAGCACCCATTATAAATACCACGACACCACCTACTACATTGATATGAGCATGGGCGAGGGGATCTATCATGTGACCTGGTCCACCATAGGGGCTACCGATAGAATCCAGCCAGGCGCGGATAGGGCGCATAACCTGTAATACGCCATGTACTGTTCCAACAAAGAAACAAATTGCGGAAGCGACAATAAATTTGATGAGATACTGGTTATCTGTGGACTGGTTATTCATATTTCTAACTGCTTACAACTTATTAAATTATTTTACTAACTATTACAATAAAGCCCGGATAACCGGGCTTTATGAGTACAGCTGATGACTGCAATTTATAGTTGTTATTTTTTACGAGATGCAGTGTTTAATTATGACTGGTTTTTACGAGCTTCGGCAGCTGAATCACATGCTGCGCCACCCAAATAAAGTGCTAAAAGGAATAATGCACCGAAAAGAATAATTGGAGTTAAAGATGCCATGAAGTTCTCCTGCTTGGTTTTATAATACTTTTATTAAATTATTCGTCGCGTAGATTGCTGAAAAACAAGCTATGCGCCCTCCCCAGAAATCTGTCGTTGCTTGCGTTTTTGAACTCAATTAAGCAACAGCCCCGATTTGACGGTTTAGTCTAACCAAACTGCCCTATACAGGCAAGTCCAGTCATTCTTTATCGTAATTATCGATTCATAAATAGTTAATATTATCAGTATGTTATCTTACTTCCGCGTGACCACCGACGCGCGGATCACTGGCTGCCGATAGTATATTTTTCCGCTTGTTCCACATTACGGCCTGCATATTGCCATAGCGCCCTCCCGTTTGCTTAAGCCGATGACCGCGTTGCTGCAGATTGTCTATTTCATCAGCAGACAGTGCGTCTTCTTCGTATTGAATGTGGTCTGGCAAAAACTGGTGGTGATAGCGGTGCAGGCTAACAATGCTCTGAGGATCTCCGCCATTGGCAAATTCCAGTATACCAAGCAGTACCATGGTGATTATTCGGCTGCCACCCGGTGTACCTAAAACTACCACGCCATTTTCGTTTTCCAGAAAGGTTGGGCTCATGCTGGATAAGGGGCGTTTCCCAGGTGCGATAGCGTTTGCTTCCGCACCAACCAGGCCGTAGGCATTGGGCTCCCCCGGTTTGGCTGAAAAATCGTCCATTTCGTCGTTAAGTAATACCCCGGTACCCGGGGCGACAAAACAGGAGCCGAAAGGGTAGTTAATCGTCAGTGTCGCCGAAACCCGATTGCCGTCCTTATCGATAATAGAAAAATGGGTGGTGTCCTGGCCTTTGGCAGGTGACGATACACCGGGCAGTAACGCACTGGGAGTGGCCTGTTCTGGGTTGATCGTGGCTCGTAGTCCGTCCGCATAGTAGGGGTGTATTAGTCTCGATTTCGGAATCTTGATGAAATCCGGATCACCCAAATATACGGCGCGATCCCGGTAGGCCCGACGCATGGCTTCTACCGTTAAATGTTTTTGCGTTGTGTTATCGAAGTTCTCCAGGTCGAAGCCTGACAATATATTCAGTATAGTCATGAGTGCGATACCGCCAGAAGACGGTGGCGCAGCAGTGGTGATGGCAATGCCTCGATAACTACCGCGTATGGGTTGGCGCTCCACAATGCGGTAATCCGCCAAGTCTTCCATGTTCCAGATGCCTTTGGCAGCCTGCACACCTTCGACCATTTTTGTCGCCAAATCTCCTTTATAAAAACCATCCTTCCCTTGACGGGCAATGAGCTCCAGTGTGTTGGCGAGGTCAGGCTGTTTAATGACATAGCCTAGTTCCGGTACGTCATTGTTCTGGAGAAAAACAGCAGCGGCAGCAGACGATTGGCGTAAGGCCTCCAGGCGGAATTTTGCCATGCGCTGGTAGTGCTCAGTCACTTTAAATCCATTGCGAGCTTGTTCAATGGCAGGCTGCAAACTTTTAGCTAAGGGTAAGCGTCCATACTTCCTGGCCAAATGCACCATACCCGCCGGCGTTCCGGGTATTCCGGCTGAAAGTGCTCCATTCATTGATAACCCGCGTATGACATTTCCTGCTTCATCGAGATACATGTCGCGGTGTGCGGCTTTGGGTGCTTTTTCCCGACCGTCGATCATGGTTTGATGTTTATCGCTTTCACGATGGATTAACCAGAATCCACCGCCGCCTAATCCTGAGCCTGTTGGTTCAACAACTGCGAGTGATGCTGTGATAGCAACTGCAGCATCAAAAGCATTGCCTCCCTCTTGTAAAATTTTATGGCCTGCTTTGGTAGCCTCGGGGTGTGCCGTTGCAATGGCAGCCGCGGGCAATTCCAGTGCTTGTATTGCTACGAAAGGATTGAACAGAAAAATGGAAATGGCGAAACAGCGTAATACGAGTTTCAAGCAACAATGTTTTTTCATTTAGCAGGTACTCTTTGGCTGATTTTGTTGGGTGGTTGCATTTTTAGAACGCAAAAAATAAAGGCCCTTGTGAGGGCCTTTATTGTAGTCAATTTGTTGTGTTGTACAACACGTATCGAGTGGCAATGTATCAAGCAGACTGCGCCATTAAGCGCTCATATTTTGCCATTAATTCTTCCTGGCTTTCCTCGTGGTTGGGATCCAGTGGTATACAGTCGACTGGGCATACATCAACGCATTGGGATGTTTCATAATGTCCGACACATTCTGTGCACAAATCAGGATCGATCACATAAATTTCGTCACCTTGTGAAATTGCGCCATTAGGACATTCAGGTTCGCACACATCGCAGTTGATGCATTCGTCGGTAATCATTAAAGCCATTATTAATTCTCGCTACTCTCTTCTACTAAATTAAGCTTCTACAAAATAAAGTACTACCAAAATAAAAACGACTAATTAATCGTTCGATCAGAAAATACAACTATTGGATCAGGCCGGTCGCCAAAAGTTGCGGCATTTTACCATAAGAAACAGCAGATTTGGCCTGCTGGTACCAATTTTTAACCAATCTGCGTCAGGGTAAATATGGGGCCTGGAAGGATGGAATTCTAGCGCAGTCGCTTGATAAGTTCAGCCATGACGTTTTTGTGGACAAATGGAGACACATCGCCACCCAGGGCGGCGATTTCACGCACCAGGCTCGAGGAAATATAGGCGTATTTCTCCGCCGGCGTCAAAAACAGGGTTTCGATTTCCGGCGCCAGTTTGCGATTCATGCCCGCTAACTGAAATTCGTATTCAAAATCTGAAACTGCTCGCAATCCACGTAATATAGCTTTGGCGCTGTGCTGTTTAGCGAATTCTACTAATAATCCAGGTACTGGAAGCACTTCAACACCCTCGAATTCGTTCAGGGCCACCCTGGCCATATTCATGCGTTCTTCGAGAGAAAAAGTGGGTTCTTTAGCGGTGTTTTCGGCAACTGCTACTATCACCTTATCGAACAAATGCAGGGCACGCTCAACCAGATCGGTATGCCCCTTAGTAATGGGATCAAAAGTACCGGGGTATATCGCCGTTAATTTGTTCATGCATCACCTCGTTGATGATTCTGCATTATATTCTCACGACTTTTGTTGTATAGCCAAATGATAGTGTACATTCCCCGCCTTTTTTTGTCGGTGCAATTTCCAGTTTGGCGGCAGTTGTTGTTCATCAATCGCGGTGGCTGATTCTATGTAAACATAGGCTTCATCAGCTAACCAATGATGTTC
>NZ_CDLKIE010000191.1:0-12669 GCF_975902315.1 Kaarinaea lacus
AAAATCCATACCATTAAGTACGTGTTGATAGCAGCGCTCAATTATCTGAAACGCTGAATGACCTTCATTGATATGCCAAATGGTAGGCTTATGTCCCAGGGCGTTGAGGGCACGAACGCCGCCTACACCTAATACGATTTCCTGTTGTATACGCATGGTGCGGTCGCCACCATAAAGTCGGTGAGTAATGGAGCGAACTTCATCACTGTTTTGTGGCAGGTCGGTATCCAGAAGATATAATTTAATACGCCCGGCGCGTGCTTCCCATACCTTAATGGTAATGGTTTGACCATTGGAAACGACAGTCACCTGTACTTCGTTTCCGTTGGGATCCAGGGCGGGAGCAATAGGCAAATCTTCAAAATAGGTTGTTGAATAGTGGGGTATCTGGTTGCCGAGGTTATCGATCGTTTGAGTGAAATATCCTTGACGATATAACAATCCCACTGCCACAAAAGGAATGGCCAGGTCGCTGGCAGCTTTACAGTGGTCACCGGCAAGGATACCCAGCCCCCCGGAATAAATCGGTAAACTCTCGTGAAATCCAAACTCAGCACAAAAATAAGCGACCAGGTCTGTCTCAGGATCCAGGCTATCGATAATCGGTTTCTGTTGTGATTTTTTGTAAGTGTCATATACAGATAACACACGATTGTAATCTTCCATAAACACCTGGTCCTGTACTGCTTGATCGACGCGTTCCTGGGAAACACGGCGCAAAAACACTTTAGGACTGTGACCGCTGGTTTGCCATAGTTCTTCGTCGAGCCGGTGAAATAATGAACGAACACTTCGATCCCAGCTATAGAGGAGGTCATTCGCCAGCTCTTCCAGGCGCGCCAGCTGGCTGGGTATTCTTGGCTGGATTTCCAGTGAAAATAATTTTCCGGTCATTAATAATTCCTTAAGTTACCTGTTCGGTGTTATTGTTTGAGCAACTACAATATTGAAATTAGAATATAGTCTCAATTGCAGTTCAAAGCGCGATTCTAACTGAAAATTGATTCTTTTGCGCTTGATTGAGACTGGTTGCATAGTAAACAATTTGTTGCAAGCGATGTAGCCCCATAGAGAAACAATGCACACTGATTTCAACGTTTGCCATTGATACCGAGTGCAACCGGTATGCCACCGTTTTAGTAGGCGCAATAAAGCAATCCAGGTATTCAGGTATAAGCAAAGTAGTGCAATAGAATTTATGCGTTTATTCATGGTAAAAACACGGCAACATCTCTATTTTCTGGCTTGTTTATCTGCAGTTTTGCCCATTTCCATTTTTTCCATGGGTTGTCAGCAAAAATCTTCTAATGAGCAATCGGCCCAAACTGGTGCGGTCATCGAAAACGTGGAGTCCAATATCGGTGCATCGTTGACCGATACTGGTGCCATGGTGTTCGTACCCGCCGGATCTTTCACCCTGGGTAGCAACAAAATCGATGACTCTGGTAAACAGCAGGAATACGGTTTGGTCAATCCGCTGTATGTCGATGAGCACCCGCAACAAACACAGGTGCTCAATGGGTTTTTTATCGATAAGTACGAAGTGACCAATGCTGCCTATAAAAAGTTTGTGAAGCAGACTAAACGTAAAGAACCTTTTGGCTGGTCGCAAAATGGATATAACCTTGTTGAAAAACGACTAAGGGCCACTGACCTGGATACATTGCGCTGGATTGCGACAGAGTATTTCAAACTTGACCTCGATGTAACAACGATGTCCAAACCAGCTTTGCTAAAAGCCATGCTGAATGATCAACGGGTAAAGGATACCTTGCCAATTACAGGTGTTACCTGGTTCGATGCCAATGAATATTGTCGTTGGGCTGGTAAAAGACTGCCCACGGAATTTGAATGGGAGAAAGCGTCGCGCGGGCCGGATGGTCGGGAATATCCATGGGGTAATGAGTGGGATCCAGATGTCACCAATACCGGTGACAATACTGACTGGCCGGAAGGTATTACACCCGTAGGTAGCTTCCCGAAAAATCTCTCACCCTATGGCGGCTACGATATGTCTGGTAATGTGTGGGAATGGGTGGATTCCTGGTATCAGGCTTACCCGGGTTCAACCCTGGAGCGTGAAGCGTTTGGCGAAAAGAATAAGGTGCTACGTGGAGGAGGAGGTGGTGTAGGGCATTATGCTCTCAGTGTATTCTATCGTTCAGCGGCGCGATCATTTGCACCACCAACCACGGCTAGTAGTGATATTGGATTTCGGTGCGCGAAATCTGTATCCCCCTAGTTTGGATAATCGAACGCACTACCTGGTAATAACCGCGTGCTGAGGATTTTGCGACCTCAGCGCGCGGCATACAGAACCTGACAAAAATTTAAGATTAATAGCGGTTAGTATTACGTCTATCGTCTGCGATGACGATGGGTGTTGTTCTGGATCTTTATTGGTACTTTCTTAGGACCAGACAAATGAAGTGCTGTGACCGCACCGATGATTCCACCGATAACGAAAGCTAGGACGACTGCTTCAAGCAACATGGCGATCATATCCGCGTCTCCTTAATCAACATAGGTGATGAACTAATAAGGGAATCGTTAAATAACTGGTCCCTTATTCCTAGTTAACGGCAGTCCTTTAAGCGGGTTTAGTGATTTAACCATTTTCGATGGTATAAATGCAGTATAGCCTCGAAAATCGATCCCTGCTTGCACCATAGGCTGACAAATATGTCAGTGACTGCCCTAAAACGCCTGCCCAGCACATTCAAGTTTGCCTAATTAATGACGAAAATGAAGACGGTGGGAGGATTTTTCATCGTCTTGCTTACCCCGATGCAAGTATTAGACCCATCAAAATCCGTGATCGGGAAACTATCCAGATTGGCTCAATGCGAAGCTTGAATGTAAAAGATGTCACTGATTTAAAACCATGCGTATTACTGGTGGACGATGAGGTTTTTAACCTTGAAATTCTCGAGGAATTGCTCGATGACCATGGTTTTCAGACCGATACCGCGGAAAACGGCCGTGAAGCCGTCGAGTTACTTAAAACCAATGCTGACAAATACCAGGCGGTCTTGCTGGATCGCATGATGCCTGAAATGGGTGGTATTGAAGTTACTCATTTTATGAAGCAGGACCCCCGATTGCGCATGATCCCTGTCATTATGCAAACCGCGAAAGCGACCAAGCAGGATATTGAAGAAGGTTTGGGAGCCGGAATTCTTTACTATCTTACCAAGCCGTTTGCCAGGAACGAGTTACTGGACATTGTGGATACGGCCGTGCGGTATTTTTATGAATACCAGGAATTATGTGAACAGTTAGATGATAAAAAAGAGCGTATGCAGGCGCAGGGAAGTATCGTATTTAGCTCCATGAATGATGCGCGCAATGCAGCTACCACTTTAGCCAGTTTGGCAAAAGATCCCGGCAAGGTTGTAGTGGGTTTGTATGAATTGTTTGTTAACGCAATTGAGCATGGCAACCTGGGTATTGGATTTGATTACAAGTCGGAGCTGCAAAAAGCCGGTACCTGGTTATCCGAGATTGAACGTCGCCAACAGTTGCCGGAAAACCTGAACAAGCAAGTATCCGTTGAATATCAGGTCGAGGACGGAACTGTAAATTACACCGTGCAGGACCAGGGTGATGGATTTAATTACCGGGAGTTTCTCCAGGTTAGTGCAGCCCGCAGTCTTAATATTCACGGACGTGGAATTTCGATTGCCAAGATCCTGAGTTTTGATCAGCTGCGTTATATTGATCCCGGTAATCAAGTTATCGCTCAAGCAGCGGCAAAATAAGTAATAAAGGAAACAGATTAATGGCAGCCGTAATGAGTGAACAACCCAATATCACCGTCGATGGTCGTGTTGCCAAGGTGATGGTGGTGGATGATGACTCGACGTTACGCAGCCTGATTAGGGTACGGCTTAAAAAATCCGGTTTTGAGGTAATCGAGGCCGGCGACGGCCGGGCAGCGGTTGACTGCTTTTTACGAGTATCGCCTGATATCGTGCTTATGGACGCCAATATGCCTGGGATGGATGGATTTGAGGCAACCAGGGCACTAAAAAGTACCCCTGAAGGAAAGCATACACCGATATTAATGGTGAGCGGACTGGAAGATGATGACTCGGTGGATAAAGCCTTTGGTGCCGGCGCTACCGAATATATTACCAAACCCATTTGCTGGCCGTTGCTGGTGCATCGCCTGGTAAATATCTGCTCTGCCATTCAGGCGGAGGCCAACCTGTTGCGGGCAAAAATTGCAGCGGATCACGCCAACCATTCAAAAACTGAATTTCTGGCTAACATGTCACACGAGTTGCGGACTCCAATGCATGCTATTTTAAGCTTTGCCTCGATGGGGACAGAAAAAGTCGGTAAGGCTACAGAAGATAAATTGCTACGTTATTTTTCGCGCATCGAAGAAAGTGGAAAACGCCTGCTTTTGATGCTCAATGACTTACTGGACTTGTCCAAGCTGGAAGCCGGTAAAATGATTTTCCTGGTAGAGCAGGGTGACTTGTTGCATACCGTTGATCAGGTGGTTGGTGAATTCCATGCTTTTGCGGCAAATAATGGTATTACAGTAGAAGTCGAACCACCGCGGGTATCCAGTAAGGCTTGGTTCGATGCTGACCGGATTTTGCAGGTTGTATCAAACTTGATATCCAATGCTATCAAGTTTTCGCCGAACAATAGCGTGGTGAAAGTAGTGTTCAGTGATGACAAACTGGCGATTGATGATGGCAGAGAAGTTGATGCCTTACGCCTGACTGTCAGTGATGAAGGTATTGGTATTCCCAGCGATGAACTGGAATCTGTGTTTGATA
This sequence comes from Kaarinaea lacus, assembly GCF_975902315.1. Lineage (NCBI taxonomy): Bacteria > Bacillati > Cyanobacteriota > Cyanophyceae > Nostocales > Nodulariaceae > Kaarinaea > Kaarinaea lacus. The sequence continues at coordinate 4,797 of NZ_CDLKIE010000191.1, forward strand.
AATTTGTTCAATCCAGTGAGACAAACACCGGTGCTGGTGGCACCGGGCTGGGCCTGGCGATTTGCAAGCAAATTGTTGAGCATCACAAAGGAAAAATATTTGCGGAAAACAACCAGGATGTGGGTACAAGTTTTCATATGCTATTGCCACGTGTTGAAGTGGTTGAGTGATTAAACAGGAATCGAGGTTTACATATTATGAGCGTGGCGCACCAAAAAGAACCGATTGAACAACGACCTAAAGTTCTGGTCGTGGACGATGAACCGTTTAACCTGGAGATTATGGAAGAGATTCTGGAAGAAGACTATGACGTCTCCTATGCAAAATCAGGTTCAGAATGCATGGATATGTTGACGGATATTATGCCAGATGTGGTATTGCTGGATGTAAACATGCCAGGCATGAGCGGCTATGAGGTTTGTCAGCAAATAAAGGAAAATCCAAAAACGACTAACATACCTGTTACTTTTGTATCAGCTCTGGATACCTTGGCTGAACGCCTTGCGGGTTATGAAGTTGGTGGTGATGATTATATTTGCAAGCCATTTGAAGCAGGCGAGTTGCTATCCAAGGTCACTATAGCCGTTAAATATAAAAAAGAACGAGAAAGTTTAATGGCTGAAGCCGAGCGTGCCATGAGCAAGGCTATGTCCGCAACCAAAGACACCGGAGATGTCGGCACTATCCTGGATTTTGTACGTTCTACCATGAAATGTGACGCTGCGGAAAAGCTTGCTGACCTTTCGCTATACACGATCAGTTCAATGGGGCTGAGGAGCAGTGTGCAAATTCGTATCGGTGATGAAGTGGTTCACAAAAGCAGTGATGGCGCTATTAATCAGCTGGAAAGAACCGTCGTTAAAAAAATATGTAAAGAAGACCAGGTAGTAGACCTGGGTGTGCGAAGTGTATTTAACTATGATCATGTGTCGGTTTTGGTTAAAAATATGCCGCTTGATGATCAGGAAAAATATGAACGAGTTAAAGGTACCATTGCATTGCTTGCGGAAGCCATGGAAATTCGTTTGCAGGCACTTGCGCAAGCAACACCAAAAAAGACGGAAATGGCCGGCAGTAGCGCTGGTGATCAAGGACAGTTAGTAACTTTAGTGCAACGTGTGGACACTTTGCTTGCTCAGCTTGATGAATCAGTTAACAAGTTCGCCCCGCAATATATTAAGATATTATCGGAATTGTCATACAAGCTGGAAGGTTCATTTTCTGATTTAGCTTTAACGGAAGATCAGGAACAGTTGCTGCTGGATCTTGTTGATCAGTCGATTAACCAGGCGCATGGTATTCAGGCGTCGAGTGATGAGTCTTGTAAGAATCTGGCGCAGCTGGTGTCAGATATTCGCGATACACTTAAAGGCGACTGATTGATAACTGTCGTTATGATTATATAGTGTGGTGATTTAGTGTTGCTTTAATAAATTTATTCTATATGTTGTTACCGCATTACCCTTTCCTTCACAAGAAGTTTGATTTAATTTTTTTATAATGGCCGTCAGGCCGAACCGCTTGGCTATAATTAATAGTAAATACCCCTGTCACTGCATGCGCAGAGTAGATGTGCGCATCTCGTATCCTGGACTAAGTGAGGAGGTGGACCATGGTTCAAGCTACAAATACAAAAGATGATCAGGGATTGATTGCCTGTGATATTTGCTTAAAAGAAATTCCTGCTTCGGGTGCAAAAAATGAGGAAACGTCGGATTATGTATTTCATTTCTGCGGCATAGATTGCTATGCAAAGTGGAAAGAGCCAGATAATTCCCCGCCAGTTGAGAAAGAATAAAGTTTACGTGTTAACTCTTCTTTGTCGTAACCGTTTGAGTACACAATAATTTGTTGGTCGATTATTTGTTTTCGTTTTTGGATACCCTTAGCAGAAACCAGTCCAGGGCCCGGTGTGGCAGGATGCGTTTTAAGGTGGCAAATAAATAGGTTGGGAAAGTTACATAGTAACGAGCCCTGGGTTTGGGATTCTCAATGGCATGAAGAACTTTCTTAAGTACCGCATCAGGCTGTAATGTAAATGGTGCAACAGGACCTTGCCTGGTTAAACGGTTTTCCATTCGCAAATAAGTGTCGCGATGCACACTGGCATCCCGGTCAATATTTTTCCGGTAAGCCTTAAATGCATTTTTGCGGAACTGGCTCTCAATAGGCCCTGACTCTATCAGGCTGACGTAAATGCATGTGCCATGAAGTTCCAGCCGCATAGTATCGCTGAGGCCTTCCAATGCGTATTTACTGGTATTGTAGGCTCCTCTGAAAGGAAGTGATATGAGCCCTAATACGGAACCGTGTTGAATGATTCGACCAAATCCGTGCTGCCGCATGGCAGGAATCACCAGGTTTGTCAGCTCCATGGTGCCTAACAGGTTGGTCTCCAGTTGCGCGCGCATCACGTCACGCGTTAAATCTTCTACCGCGCCAGGTTGCCCGTATGCGCCGTTGTTAAACAATACGTCTATTCGCCCATCTGTTTGATCCAATACTTGTGACACGGCATTTTTTATGCTCTGGCTATCATCCAGGTCCAGCAGTAGCGTATTCAGACCTTGTTGCTGAAGGCGCTCCACGTCGCTTTGTTGGCGGGCTGTGGCAAATACGCGGTAATCACGGGCGTTTAATCCCATGGCTACACAATAACCGATGCCTGTGGAACAACCGGTGATTAATACGACTTTGGACTGTGTGGCTGATTGTGTAGCAGACATATTTCTGTGTGATCCAAACTGGAATTTTAATAGTGATTGATGTTCAAATTACATTCTAATAAGGCCGGTAAATCCGATGCCTTGTGAACGGATTTGCATTTTTGGCATAAAACATTCATATAATGCAACCGCAACGTTATAAATTGCGATTATCTGGCACCCGTCATTCAGTACGATTTTCTGGAATTATCACTACTATGCCGCAACGATTAGCACAAATAAATGAATGGTTACAAAACCGGCTAAAACTGTCGAACTACGATATGAAGCCCGCATCGAGCGATGCCAGTTTTCGGCGATATTTTCGTATTACCAGCAGTACTGGTTTATTTGCGCCTTATCAGGCGCAATCATTGATTGTCATGGATGCGCCGCCATTCCAGGAAGATACGCGACCCTATATTCATATCGCTAAACTAATGGCGGATATCGGATTAAATGTACCCCTGGTGCTGGAAGAAAATACCGATGAGGGTTTTTTGTTGCTTACTGATTTGGGCTCCACGCAATATTTATCGGTGCTGAATGAAGGCAATGTCAATGAATTATATCGAGACGCCCTTGATGCCTTATTAAAGTTGCAGGCAAACGGGCCTTCGGAATCTGATGGGCTTCCTCCCTACGATCGTGCGCTATTGCAACGCGAACTGGAAATATTTCGCGAGTGGTATTTACAGAAACATCTGGGATTGCGCTTATCGAAGGAGCAGGACAATATCATCAATAGTGCATTCGCATTATTAACAGATACAGCGTTGGAACAACCTGTAGTTTGCGTGCATCGCGACTACCATTCTCGAAATCTGATGCGAACAGATAAAAACAATCCCGGTATCCTTGATTTTCAGGACGCCGTCATTGGTCCTGTTACGTATGATCTGGTGTCCTTGCTCAAGGATTGTTATATATCGTGGTCGCGCGAGCAGGTGGAGTCCTGGGCACTACAACATAAAGCAAACCTGGAAAGCGCGGGTGTTATAGAAAATGTCGACAGGCAACAGTTTTTACGTTGGTTTGATTTCATGGGGGCACAACGCCATATAAAGGCGACGGGTATTTTTGCTCGCCTTGATCAGCGTGATGGAAAACCCGATTATCTGAACGACATTCCCCGGACCTTGTCGTATGTGGTCGATGTTAGCGCGCGCTACAGTGAGCTGAATGCATTGAATCAGTTTTTAGTATCCATCATGCCATCATTGGCGACTCAAACAGCAACTTAAGATTAATAATATAAGTAAAGAACATGAAAGCAATGATATTAGCCGCGGGGCGCGGCGAGCGGTTACGTCCCATCACCGATAATATTCCCAAGCCACTGGTGAAGGTCAGGGGCAAGGCCCTGATTCAGTATCACGTGGAAGCGCTGGTTCGAGCCGGATTTACCGAACTCGTTATCAACCATGCGTGGCACGGAGAGCAAATCGAAAAAGCCCTGGGGGATGGAAGCCAGTTTGGCGCTACTATTCAATACTCAGCGGAAGGTAAGGCACTGGAAACTGGCGGAGGTATATTCAAGGCGTTACCGTTATTGGGTAATGATCCATTTCTGGTTGTGAATGGTGATGTGTTTACCGATTTTCCATTTGCTGAGTTAGTAAATCAACCCAGCAAACTCGTACATTTAGTCCTGGTTCCTAATCCTCCTCAACATCCAAAAGGTGACTTTTCTTTACAAGATGATGAGGTAAAACGTGAGGGTAATAGTATGTATACCTTCAGTGGGATAGGTGTTTATTCGCCAGGGCTGTTTAACGATTGCCAGCCAGGGGCGTTTTCATTGGCGCCCCTGTTATTCGATGCCATTGAGCGCCATGAGATCACCGGGCAGATTTATGGCGGTTCGTGGGAGGACGTCGGCACGGTTGAACGATTGGAAAAGCTCAATCAGTCAAATTAACCTGTTAATTTGCTTAATCTTTCTACCATAGATATCACTTCAGGATTCGCCTTAATCTCCCGGTCGTTGGTTCAAAACCCCACATTTCAGCACGGTAAACGCTAAACAGTTATTCGGAATTGTTAATCTTTATCCTGAAAATAGAATAAGTCTAAAAATACTTGCTTGTAAGTATTCCACTGATGTGTGATAGACTTTTGCTTAGCACTGTCACCAAGACTAAGTGCATGCAGGCATATAAATAATAATGATCGCGTATTCAGCTCGCATACGCTGGGTGTGTGGTGGGAGAGAAAAAATCAGGGGGTATGCATGATCAAAGTCACCATCGTCGACGACCATGAGCTTGTCCGCACAGGCATCATTCGTCTCTTAAGCGATGTCTCCGGTATTGAAGTTGTTGCAGAAGCTTCCAGTGGGGAAGAAGCTGTACAGCTAGTGCGTCAACACAAACCTGATGTAGTGTTGATGGACGTTAATATGCCGGGCATCGGCGGTTTTGAAGCCACTCGCAAACTTGTGCAAATGTATCCGGATTTAAAGGTCATCGTGGTTACTATACACATGGATGATCCTTTTCCGTCGCGCATGTTGCAAGCAGGTGCCCTGGGGTATTTAACCAAGGGTTGCGGTGTGGAGGAAATCGTCACTGCCATTAAAGAAGTATATGCGGGTCGGCGTTATATTAGCGCGGATGTTGCTCAACAACTGGCATTAAAACTCATGCCAGGTGGAGAAGAAAGCCCATTTGATGCGTTATCACCTCGAGAACTACAAGTTATGTTGATGCTGACACAAGGCACCAAGGTTCAGGAGATATCGGATAAATTGTGCTTAAGTCCAAAAACGGTGAGTACATACCGACATCGTTTGTATGACAAGCTGGGTGTTAGCAGTGATGTTGCCTTAACCCGATTAGCCATGCGCTACGGGGTAGTGGATGACGCACTGGAAGCCAACACTGTGACGAGTTGAAAACGCTCGAGTTGTATAGCCGTTTTACACTTCGGAAGTACATCTAGCAGTAGCTTTATAACCGCGCAAACAATCTTCTGTGGTTTAGTCAATTTTCTCTATTTGGAATGTTGGCCGTGCCTCTTCGTGCTTCCAGTTCATCTTAATCGATAATATCGAATGCAGGCGTGTTGAGCATAGATTTCATGATTGCAGTCAATTACTTTGACCGCCTTCCCAACTAAATTTACACCTGAATTCAGCCAACTTTTGCAAAAAACAATTGCCTAATGGCATTATCATGCCGTAGTTAATTTTTACCCCGAGTGTCGAGGATGTCAGGTTTTGATGATGTTAAGGAAAGTAACTGCTGAAATTCGTTATTGGTTGTTGGCATTATTATTTGCTTTGTCGGTTTCAACGCCGGTTTTGGCAAAGGCTGACGCCATTGATTTTACTTTACCCGATTTGAAGGGAGTGGATAGGAAACTATCTGAATTTCGAGGTAAATGGGTCGTGTTAAATTACTGGGCAACCTGGTGCCCGCCTTGCTTGAAAGAAATTCCTGAACTCGTTGACTTTCATGATGCACATCATAAAAAGGATGCGGTTGTCGTCGGCGTGGATTTCGAAGATATTAAACTGGATGAGCTAATAGAATTTACCGAAAGTTACTTTATGAGTTATCCCATATTGCGTACCAAACCCAGTGCGAAAACTCCCGTGGGTGTAATTTCAGGGCTACCTACTACGTATCTTATATCACCTAAAGGTGAAATCGTAGCGAAACAAAGCGGACCCGTGACCGCGAAAATGATTGAAGATTTTATCAATCAGCAAAATCATTCAGCCGAACCATAGAATTTTCATATTGATTAGCGAGTAAGACCATGGATATTAAGCGCAACCCTATATTAGTAATCCTGTTTATATTAATAGTAGGTTCAGTGAGTGACGCTATGGCGGCTGCGGGCAAGGACCCGTATACCCACTTTTTTAATGAAACATGGGGTGATTTCTCCGAAGAAATTGCTAAAGCCAGAGAACAGGGAAAATCAGGTGTATTGCTGTTTTTTGAAATGGATGAGTGTCCCTTTTGCCATCGTATGAAACAAACAGTTCTGAACCAGCCAGATGTGCAGGAATATTTCCGAAAGCACTTCCTGAGTTTTGCAGTGGATATAGAAGGCGACGTGGAAATAACAGATTTTGAAGGTAACAGCTTAACGCAGAAGGAATTTGCCACTAAAATTAATCGTGTAAGAGCGACCCCGGTGTTTGCGTTCTATGATCTGGAAGCCAGGCAAGTGGTACGTTACACGGGAGCGACTCGAAATACGGAAGAATTCTTGTGGTTGGGAGAGTTTTTCGTTAACGGCGAATACAAAAACATGCGGTTCACCAAGTACAAACGTTTAAAGAAAAAACAAAAGTAAATAAATAAAGTGACGCCTGAGTTGGTGGCAATAAATAGCAAGCGGGTAGTTAACGTGCCAGGAGTTCTACTACTCTTGCTGTTTTTTATATCTATAAATCCGGTCACGCTTGCCGAAGAAGGTCAGGCTGGAGCGAATGATCCCAGGCCAAAACTTCCCGATCCTCTTACTCTGGAATATTTGCTTAAACTGGATGTAAAAGATCATCCAGCCCTGCAACGGGCTTCCGCCGCCATAGAGCTGCAAAATGCCAACAAGGAGTTCGCTGTAGCAGATTACGGATTTAGAGCGAATTTGTTGCTGGAAGCTCGCGCTATCGAACCCAACAGAATTGCGTATGATCAGGACCAGAATGACAGCCAGGCTCACCTGTATCTCAACAAACGCCTGTATGATTTCGGTAAAACCAGCGCAGCGGAGGATGCGGCTGTAGCTGAAATTGAAGGCAGTGAACTACTCTACGTAAATGCCTACAATCAACATCGTATAGCGATTCTGTCTCGATTCTTTGCTGTGTTGCTCGCCGATTTAACCTATGACAGGGATAACGAGGCAATGTCCATTGGCTACGTGCGATTTGATCGAGGGCGTCACCGCAATAACCTTGGTCAGCTGTCTGATGTCGAATTATTAAAACTGGAAAACCAGTTCCAACTGTTACGTCGTGCTTACTACAAAAGTCAGGCTGAGAGGCGTAATTCCCGTTCGCGTCTGGCAAATGTCGTTAATCGTCCCGGTGAGCTTGTCACAGATTTGGTAGTACCAGAACTGCAAGTACCACTGGGTGATATCCCAGAGGTTGAAGAGTTGCAAAAAAACGCCATGGCTAATAATCCGGTCATAAAAGCATTACGTCT
>NZ_CDLKIE010000192.1:0-7444 GCF_975902315.1 Kaarinaea lacus
TCCAGTGCCTGCCTGGGCTTATGGGAGAAGATACGGGCACAAATCAGCGAATGTGGATTTATATAGGCGTTTGCCAGCGGTTTGTCATTGTTCGTTGTAACAGTTACGACTTCGCCCGGTTCAAAACTGTTTAACGGTGTGGATTTGGTATCCACTTCGTTGCTGAATATCCAGAGATGTCCAGCACGAATGCGTCGATCTTCATTTTTTTTCAGCTTTAGTTTTGGAAATGACATAAGGTGTAACCAATAACATTAATGGAGCTGCGTGTATTATGCGGGAGCTTCTATGAAAGAACAATGTAAAGCATGGCGAAATTTCCTGGCTAGTGATCATGGATACTGAAATTCATGACACAAAAGATGTACAATAGTTTTACTATCCAACCTTCTAGCAGAACACGTAGTGAATCATGATGAAAAATCGTTTGGCGATGGAAACCAGTCCATACCTGCTGCAACATGCAGACAATCCCGTGCAGTGGTATCCGTGGAATGAGGAAGCGTTAAACCTTGCACGACAAATGGATAAACCTATATTGTTGTCCATTGGCTATTCCGCCTGCCATTGGTGTCATGTGATGGCTCATGAGTCATTCGAGGATGAATCAACGGCCCAGGTGATGAATGATTTATTCGTCAATATTAAAGTGGATCGCGAAGAACGACCCGACCTGGATAAGATCTATCAGTTTGCCCATCAGGTGCTGACTCAACGAGGTGGCGGTTGGCCATTAACCATGATTCTAACCCCTGATGACAACACACCATTTTTTGCCGGGACTTACTTCCCCAGGGAACCACGCTACGGCATGCCTTCATTTATCGATATCATCAAGCGTGTTGAAAGTTTTTATCGCCAAAACAGGGAGGATATTGACAAGCAAAATGATGCATTGAAAGATGTTTTGCGCCAGGTAGAAGCGAGCTATAAGCCAACTGACGCAAGTCTGTCACCCATGCCTCTTGACGAAGCCAGGCGGCAACTGGAAAAAAGCTATGACGGTTTGTACGGCGGATTTGGTGAAGCACCCAAGTTTCCCCATCCCAGTAATTTATCGCGCTTATTTCGTCACTGGTATGCTACCAACAGCGAGGGGAATCCTGATAAAGCTGCACTGGATATGGCGCTTACTACTTTAAAAACGATGGGTATGGGCGGCATTAATGACCAACTGGGCGGTGGCTTTTGTCGTTACTCTGTCGACCAGGAATGGATGATCCCGCACTTTGAGAAAATGTTGTACGACAATGGTCCGCTGCTTCATTTATACAGTGAGGCATGGACCATCACAGGCGACGCTTTTTATCAGCGAATCGCATCAGAAACGGCAGAATGGGTGATGCGTGAAATGCAGGCCGATGAAGGTGGATATTATTCTTCGCTGGATGCCGACAGTGAAGGCGAGGAGGGTCGGTTTTATGTATGGACACCTGAAGACGTCAAACCTTTGCTAAGCAATGCGGAGTATGACGTGTTTTCGCATCACTATGGCCTGGACAAGCAGGCAAACTTCGAAGGTAAATGGCATTTACATGTTTACGAAACGCTTGAAGATACGGCCAGGAAGTTTGGTATTAGTCTTGATGAGGTAAACGAATTGCTGGCGTCAGCGCGCCAGACTTTATTTCGCATGCGCGAAGAGCGTGTTAAGCCAGGACGGGACGAAAAAGTGCTGACTGCCTGGAATGGTTTGATGATTAAAGGGATGGCAGCAGCAGGGCGTCGACTACAAAGGCCGGATTTTATCCGCTCTGCAGAATCCGCACTGGCGTTCATTAAAAAACGGTTATGGGTATCAGGCAGGCTGCTAGCTGCTTATAAAGATGGTAAAGCCCATTTAAATGCTTACCTGGATGATTATGTGTTTTTAGTGGATGCCATTCTGGAATTGCTGCAAGCGCGATGGAACGCAGCAGATCTAAAATTTGCCGTTGAGTTAATAGAAGTTGTTCTCGATGTTTTTGAAGACGAAAAGCAGGGCGGTTTTTATTTCACTTCCAGTGATCACGAGGTATTGATTCAACGCCCGAAAGTGCTGATGGATGAATCATTGCCTGCTGGGAATGGTGTAGCTGCCTATGTTTTGCAACGGATGGGGCATCTGTTGGGAGAATCCCGTTATCTCGATGCAGCCGAAAAAACGCTGCGAGCTGCCTGGGACAATATTCAACGTACACCCTACGCTCACAATACTTTGCTGGATGCATTGGAGGAATATTTATATCCCCCACAAGCTATAATTGTTCGTAGCAACGCCGAAGATGCCGGGTATTGGTCTGATTATTCAGCGGCAAATCATGCGCCACGGCGATTTCTGGTTGCGATTCCAGACACGGAGCAGGAACTGCCTGGATTGCTGGAACAACGCAGCGTTCAGGGTGACTTTGTCGCCTACGTGTGTGATGGCCATCAATGTCGGCCGCCTATTACTGAGCCGGAAGACTTCAAGGTGTTTCTGAACTCAGATGGTTTGGCACAATCCTCATAATGCAACACAAATAACTCATGTGCTTGGCTAAATAAAAAAGTAATTCGTGCTTTACCTTTATATTGTGCGGTCAAACTCAAATTTGAAGCGTTCCTCAAAATCCCTGAAAGTAAAGTGATGGTTTTGGGTGCCTGCTTTTTCTATTTTAAGCGCGCCCATTAACGAGGCGATGCGTCCTGTGGTTTCCCAGTCCATATTGTTCATCAATCCATACAGGATGCCAGCGCGATAGGCATCGCCACATCCGGTAGGGTCAACAATCATGCGTGGTGACGCGCTGGGTATTTCAATATAATCATCTTTGGTATAGATAACGGAACCATCGCCACCTTTGGTGACAATCATGGCATCCAGTGATTGCGCCAGTTGCTCAATGGATTCGCCGGTTTTTTCCTGCATCAATTGCGCTTCATAGTCGTTCAGTGTTGCCCAGGTGGCCTGGTCGATGAAAGTCACCAATTCGTCACCACTAAACATTGGCATGCCCTGTCCGGGATCAAAAATGAAGGGAATCCCTGCTTCGGCAAACTCTGCAGCATGCTGCAGCATACCGTCACGTCCATCGGGTGAGACGATACCGATAGTAATACCTTCTGCATCAAACACGCTGTTAGTATGGGATAGATTCATGGCGCCGGGGTGAAATGCCGTAATCTGGTTGTCGTCCAGGTCGGTAGTAATAAACGCCTGACCGGTATAAGTGTCTGCGATAATCGTAATATGACTGTCATCAATGCCGCATTCAGCCACCCATTCGCCGTAAGGTCCAAAGTCACTACCAACAGTTGCCATTGGTTTAACTTCTCCACCCAGCAAGTGCAGGTTGTACGCAATATTGCCGGCACAGCCTCCGTATTCACGACGCATTTCTGGTACCAGGAATGAGATATTCAAAATATGAACCTTATCGGGAAGAATATGGTTCTTGAATTGATCATTGAACACCATAATGGTGTCGAAGGCATACGAGCCACAAATTAAAGCAGACATAACACTTTCCTTGAAATTATATTATTGGTGTCGATTTATTTAGTATGTTACGCAGTTCCTGGGTAGTAAATAGTAAGAGCTATGTAAAAATTATTATACCCCAGACAATCACGACATTGGCCAGGCTAACAAATACTGCGGCAGATCCAATATCCTTTGCCTGGCCAGAGAGTTCATGATGTTCGTGACCAACACGATCCACAATGGCTTCTATCGCTGAATTTAATAATTCAACGATAAGCACCAGGAACAGGCTGCCAATTAGTATAGATCTTTCAACATTGGTTTGTCCCGCGTAAATAGCAACCGGTGCCAAAATAACAACCAACGCGAGTTCCTGGCGGAATGCGGATTCGTGTTTGAACGCTGCGGTAAGACCACGTATTGAATATCCTGTCGCGTCGATAATTCTTTTAATGCCGGTGGCACCCGGTTTAGCCATGGATTCTTATTCTCGACTCTTATTTTTCTGCTTGCCAGGCGACATCAATCTCCCGGGCGGCTTTAACGTCATCCAGGCGTCGCACTGGCAAGGAGTAAGGCGCACCTTTTACCAGTTCAGGATTTTCTATTGCTTCCTGGTCAATTTTTACCATTGCGTCAACATAGTTATCCAAAACCTGCTTGGATTCAGATTCCGTAGGTTCGATTAACAAACATTCCGGGACAATCAGCGGGAAGTATGTTGTTGGTGCGTGAAATCCGTAATCCAGCAAACGCTTGGCATAGTCCATTGCTGTGACACCCAGTTCTTTAGCCTGGCGTTTCAGGGTGAGAATAAATTCATGAGTCCCGCGGCGGGTCGGCAATGCCATGTCAAAGCCAGCCTGCGCTAATCTGGCCATGAGGTAGTTACTATTCAGGGTCGAGTATTCGGCGACGCGTTGCATGCCTTCGCGGCCTAGCAGGCGCGCATATACATAGGCCCGTATTAGTACACCAGAGTTTCCCATAAACGCTGACAGGCGTCCTATAGTGTCCGGGCAGTCCTTTTCGGTTCGCAGAAAATATTGCCCCTTATCACTGGCTACGTAGGGTACTGGCAGATATGGAATCAGGCGGTCATTGACACCGACGGGTCCGGCACCTGGACCGCCACCACCATGAGGAGTGGAAAAAGTCTTATGTAAATTCATATGGATGACATCAAAGCCCATATCGCCAGGCTTAACTTTTCCAAGAATTGCATTGAGGTTGGCGCCATCGTAATAAAGTAAGCCACCTGCACCATGTACAATTTCTGCAATGGTTTTTATCTCGCGCTCAAACACACCAAGCGTTGATGGATTCGTTAACATAATACCGGCAGTTTGTGGTCCCACAGCCTGCTTCAACATATCCAGGTCGACGTCACCTTCCTCATTCGTGGGTATCTCCTTGACCTTGTAGCCGCACATGGTAGCGGTTGCGGGATTGGTGCCGTGTGCTGCATCGGGTACAAGGATTTCATTGCGTTCGTTGTCTCCCCTGGCGTCGTGGTAGGCGCGAATCATGGCCACACCGGCAAATTCCCCCTGAGCGCCCGCCATTGGGGAAAGGCTGACAGCTTTCATGCCAGTAACGTCTTTTAATATTTCCTGCAGTTCGAACATGCAAGCCAAAAACCCCTGGCCAAGTTTCTCTGGGCTAAAAGGATGACGTTGCAGGTAACCCGGCAACATAGCCAGTGAATTACATCCGCGAGGATTGTATTTCATGGTGCAGGATCCCAGGGGATAAAAATGAGTATCAATGGAAAAGTTTTTTTGCGACAAACGTGTGTAGTGACGCACGGTTTCCAGCTCTGACACTTCCGGAAGCTTTGGTGGACTTTGTCGGCGAAATTTTTCAGGAATTGTTGTTGCCGGTTTTCGTTCGACGGGTGACTGTGCTGCATTGACGCATCCCGGAGTGCTTTGGTCGAAAATCAACATAATAGTTAGGGCCCTTAATATAGATTGTTTTATATTTGGAGTTACAATTTTGTGTTACGACAATGCTGCTATTGCCTGATCGTAATCAGGATCGTCGGTCAGCTCCTCAACCAGTTGCGCGTGAATTATTTTGTCGTTTTCATCAATCACTACAACGGCTCTTGCCATAACGCCGGCAAGCGGACCATCCTGGATAAGTACACCATAGTCTTTGGCAAAATTTCTGTTTCGCATACCCGATAGTGCCTTAATATTCTCAATTTTACCTTTGCCGATGTAACGCGATTGTGCAAACGGCAAATCAGCAGATACCAACAACATGACCGCGTCATCGCGACCACTGAATGCCTCACTAAACTTCTGTGTCGTGTTTTCACAGACGTCAGTGTCGAGACTGGCAACGATGTATATAAGCTTCTTTTTGCCTTTAAAGCTGGACAGTGACTGGTTTTTGAGACGGCTGTCGGTTAATGTGAAATCGGGCGCATCACTGCCAACGGCAGGCAGGTCGCCATTGGTTGAAAATTCTTTACCCTTTATGGTGAATCTGGCCATGATCGCACACTATGAAATCGTTGCCGCAAATCTTTCAGCAAAATGAGTGATGTCCTGTTCCGTTTTGGTTTCTGTGGCGCATACCATTAAAGCGTTACCCAGCTCGGGGTAATCTGCAGACAAATCATATCCTGCCAGTATTCCTTCAGCCGCCAGTTTGTCGATGACATCCGCTGCCGGTTTATCAAGTTGTATAACCGTTTCGTGGAATTCAGGTCGATCAAACATGGATTGAACACCATTGATGCCCGCCAGTTTTTCTTTCAGTAACATGGTGTTGGCGTGGCTGTTGGCTGCGACTGTTTCAAGGCCCGCAGGTCCCAGTAATGACATATATATAGTAGCAGCAGTGGTCATCAATCCCTGGTTGGTGCAGATATTGGATGTCGCCTTGGAGCGGCGTATGTGTTGCTCCCTGGCTTGCAGTGTCAGGGTAAATCCGTCTTTGCCATCGAGGTCAGTGGTTTTACCAATGATACGGCCCGGCATTTGTCGTACATAGGCTTGTTTGCAACACATGAATCCAAAATAAGGCCCACCTGAAGACAGGGGAATGCCTAACGGTTGGCCTTCGCCGCACGCAATATCAGCGCCTTGCTGGCCCCATTCACCAGGTGGCTTCAATAACGCCAGTGAAGTTGGGTTCACGCTGGCGATTACCAGGGCACCTTGCTGGTGAGCCCAGTCGGTTAAAGCATCTACTTCTTCCAGTACGCCGAAAAAATTTGGCTGCGGTATAACGAGCGCAGTGTAGTCAGCGGGATCAGACGAGAGGGAAGCGGGATCAATAAAACCACCATGCCTGTCATATTCCAGTTCATCAATGGTGATGCCCTGGTTTTTAACGATGGCATGGACGACTTTGCGGTATGCCGGATGAACCGTGCGGGGCATGAGAATGCGTTTGCTTTTGGATTTGCGGTTAGCGCGAACAGCCATCAGTACCGCTTCAGCGAGTGCTGATGCGCCGTCATACAGTGATGCATTGGAAACATCCATGCCGGTTAACTGCGCCATCATAGATTGAAACTCATAAAGCAGCTGCAAGGTGCCCTGGCTGGCTTCCGCCTGATAAGGTGTGTAGGCAGTATAATACTCCCCGCGAGTTGTGAGTTCCCAGACGGCAGCGGGTATATGGTGCTCATAGGCGCCGGCACCCAGAAAACATAAGCCGGTTATGTCCTGGTTGGCGCGTTCATGCATGAGCCGTGAAACTTCCATTTCACTCATGCGGGTCGGCACCTTGTCGAGCCTGTCGTGACGCAACGCGCTGGGTATCTCATCAAATAATTGATCAATGCTGTCTACGCCAATGGTCTCCAGCATTTGTTGTACTTCTTCTTTAGTGTGCGGTATGAATGGCATGGTTCTGTATTTACTTTTTGCTGATCATCACCAAAAATTTGCCCTCTAAAATACAGACAGGAAAGATCGCCAATTTCGAAAATTTTATTCTGCTGGGTAATGGCAGCCCCTTCGTCAAAATGAACGGCCA
>NZ_CDLKIE010000193.1:0-8375 GCF_975902315.1 Kaarinaea lacus
ACGATGCCTGCCGGACGGGTTAAGGATTTAGCCTACGAGCTAATGAACGAGGAACAAATTGAGGAATTTGAAGAAAAGCCGGAAATGAATCTGGCCCACTCCGCACCCGGAATAGGGCGATTCCGTGTCAACATTTTCCAGCAACGCAACCAGGTTGCCATGGTTATCCGTAACATCAAAGTACAAATCCCCAAGGCTGAGGAACTGGGACTTCCACCGATTCTGAAAAAAGTCATTATGCAAAAGCGTGGGCTAATCCTGTTCGTTGGTGGCACCGGTTCTGGTAAATCCACATCCCTGGCTGCCCTGATTGACTACCGCAATTCAAACAGTACGGGTCACATCATTACGATTGAAGATCCCATTGAATTCGTACACCACCATAAAAAGTGTATCGTGAATCAACGTGAGGTGGGTGTAGACACCGACTCCTATGAAGACGCGCTAAAAAACACTTTGCGTCAGGCACCCGATGTAATTCTCATCGGCGAGGTACGCGACCGGGAAACCATGGAACATGCCATAGCATTCGCGGAAACCGGTCACCTGGCGATATCCACACTACATGCTAACAATGCTAACCAGGCATTGGACCGGATTATCAACTTCTTTCCCGAAGAACGCCGTAACCAGTTGTTAATGGATTTATCGCTGAACCTGCGGGGATTTATATCGCAGCGCTTAATCCCAACAGTTGATGGTAAACGCTGTGTTGCTGTTGAAGTTTTACTGGGTACGCCACTGGTCTGTGAAATGATATTGAAAGGTGAAATCCATAAGATCAAAGAAGTCATGGAAAAATCAGCCAACATCGGTATGCAGACCTTTGACCAGGCTATCTTCGACCTTTATAAAGCTGGCAAAGTCCCGCTGGATGAAGCTTTACGCAACGCAGATTCACAAAATAATCTGCGCTTGAAGATCAGCTTAAGCGAAGGTAAAGCAGGTGGCGGCGAAAGCAACCTTAGCCTGCAACATGATGAACCAGCGCCGGGCGAAGGTATGATAGGTGGCAGCTTATCCCTGAAAAGGTAAGCTACTCAAGGATTCACTCGAATCTCACCTTCCTTTCCAAATTCAGAATCAAACTGTGCGATAGCCAATTTATCCGGCCTCGCATACCAGACAGGAAAATAGATACTGTTAATTGTTAAAACAGTTGTTCCGGGATATTTTCAGTTTCCTTAACCGGGGTGGTCTCCCCTGATCCCAAATCGACAACCACTGGATCTTCGTCCAAACGTTTGGGTACATACTCAGCTCGAAATATTTCAAATGCCGCATTGGGAAAATCCGCACCCACCAGCAAACCCGTTTCAGGATCAATACGAACAGTGACAAGACCAGGTGGCGTTTCCAATGCTGGCTCAGGTAAACCCTTCAATGCTTCAGCCATATATTCTATCCACATCGGCAACGCAGCCCTGCCGCCATACTCATTATGACCCAAAGTATGCGGCTCATCGAAGCCAACCCACGCCGTAGTCACTACATCGGGATTAAACCCGGAAAACCAGGCGTCCTGTTGATCATTAGTGGTACCCGTTTTACCGGCTATATCATTGCGGTTTAACGCCAGGGCTCGCTTACCAGTCCCACGTTTAATAACATCGCGCAGGATACTGTTCATAATGTAAATATTTTGTGGCGAGACGATGCGTTTAGCGACTCGCTGAGGGATAGCATTGTTAACAGTATCAATTTCGCTTTCGGCCATCATCGCTGGATCCAGCTGTTCTTCATAGACCGGCACGAGTAAATCGGTATTTTCAGGAATAGCGTTCTCAGCTAACTCGCCTTCAGCTGTCATCGATGCCTCAGTTAACATGGGATCCTGGCCAGGCTGCGGGGCATTGTTATTTGCATCCGCTTCACATTGTTCGCATACCACTAGCGGATTGGAACGCATGATCACAACATTTTCTGCTGTTTCCAAACGTTCTATGAAATAGGGTTCAACTTTATACCCACCGTTGGCAAAGGCTGCATAGCCTGTTACCAGTTCCATTGGGGTAATCGCCGCACTGCCAAGTGATAAGGACAAATCACGGGGAAGACTTTCTTTTCGAAAACCAAATTTCTGCAAATAGTTAATCGCATAAGAAATACCAATCGCGCGCAATAAGCGTATCGATACCAGGTTACGAGAATTAATTAATGCTTTGCGCAGGCGCGTAGGACCAAAGACCCTGCCGCTGTAGTTTTCCGGTCGCCAGGTACTTTCCAGTCCCGGGTCTTCGAATACGATAGGCGCATCATTAATCAAACTCGCGGCTGTATACCCTTTTTCCAATGCCGCAGAATAATTGAATGGTTTGATATTCGAGCCCGGCTGACGCTCAGCTTGTGTGACACGATTAAACTTACTCTTGTTATAATCAAATCCACCCACCAGTGCTAACAAAGCGCCATCATGTGCAGATAAGGAAACCAGCGCCCCTTCTACGCGAGGGATCTGTGCCAGCTTCCATACGTCTGGTTCACCCTCTTTTCCATCTTTTACTTTAACAATACGAATAATATCGCCGGTAGTCAGAAAATCACTTGCCTTGGTCGGCTCTTCACCCGGAACCTTGCCGTCACCATTCCAGGGCCTGGCCCACTTCAAACCTTCCCAATCAATCTTAATCTGGCCATGTCTTGACTGATACACAACAATATCTTTTTCGTTCACTGCAGTAACCAAAGCAGCCCACAACTTGTTAACCGGCCGGTAATCAGAAAGAATGGCTCGATATGCCATCTCGTCAAATCCCTCAACCTGACTCAGGTCAACATTCGCTTCCGGTCCACGAAAACCGTGGCGTTCTTCATACGCTATTATATTTTTACGTAAAGCTTCATTCGCCGCTATCTGGGTACGTGATTCAACGGTGGTGTAAACTTTGTAACCCTGAGTATAAGTGTCCTCACCCAATCGGTCATACAGCTCTGCGCGCACCATTTCGGCCAGATAAGGCGCCTCTACTTCTACGCGCAAGCCATGTAGTTCCGCATCATCAACACTATTCCTGGCGGTCTCATAATCTTCATCCGACAAAAATCCCAGATCATTCATTCGACTTAATACATAGTTACGCCGCTTTAAAGCGCGCTCTGGATTAACGATGGGATTGTAGGCCGAAGGTGCTTTGGGTAAGCCGGCGATCATGGCGATCTGCGCCGGCGTCATCTCGTCCAGCGTTTTACCATAATAAACCTGTGCCGCCGCTGCGAAACCGTAGGAGCGATTACCCAGATAAATCTTGTTAAGGTAAAGCTCAAGAATTTCGTCTTTAGAGAGCTCTTGTTCAATCTTGAAAGAAAGAAGAATCTCATTGAGTTTGCGCAGATAGGTTCTCTCCCGACTTAGAAAAAAGTTCCTGGCTACCTGCATGGTGATGGTACTGCCACCCGGTCCCTTGTGCCCTGTGCGTATTAAGTAGACAACTGCACGCAACAAACCTTTAGGGTCCACACCGTAATGCTCATAAAAGCGGTCATCTTCTGCCGATAAAACGGCATTGATTAGTGTCTTCGGCGTTTGTTCTATTTCCAGTGGCGCCCTTCGTTTCTCACCATACTCCGCGATGAGTTTTTCATCTTTTGTATATATCTTGAGCGGCACTTGAAGTTGCACGTCACGCAGGCTTTCTATTGCCGGAAGTTTAGGCACAACAAACCAATAAATAGTCAATCCAGTGACACAAGCGGCTATAAAGCAACCACTCGCAAGGGTGAGTAATACAGGAGCACTAAATAGTTTTTTAAATTTACTAGCCATACAATCTCAAATTTTAATAGTCTCGTTCAATTATCTTGCCATGGGCCCGATTAGAGTGTGATCAAGTTCAAAAATTCCGTGTCGACAAAGTATAAAACTTTCAATAACATCAAACTAATAGTATTTGTTCTTTACCTAAATTTTGATCTATATTTTTCTGTACTCGGAATTTTCAGCTCTTTTCGTTAAGTTTGCGAAAATCGTACCGATATACACATCAACTCAAAAAAACATAGTAGGAAAACAGTGTGGGTATAGCGCAATTATTTGCACCAAGGAAGCCTTCTATAATTGGGCTCGACGTAAGTTCAACAGCCGTAAAGCTCCTGGAACTCAGCCAACAATCCGATGGTTTTAAGGTTGAAGCCTATGCGGCTGAACCTCTACCGCCGAATTCCGTTGTTGAAAAGAATATTACTGACGTTGAAGCCGTTGGTGAAGCGATCCGTCGTGCCGTAAAACGCTCGGGAAGTCGAAGCAAATTTGCTGCAGTTGCCGTAGCGGGTTCATCGGTAATAACCAAAGTTATCACCATGCCTTCCAACTTATCCGATGACGAATTGGAAAGTCAAATTCAATTGGAGGCTGATCAGTACATTCCCTATGCATTGGAAGAGGTAAATCTGGATTTTGAGGTATTGGGTCCTTCAGAATCAAATCCCGATACGTGTGACGTATTATTGGCAGCCTCTCGTAGCGAAAATGTAGATTCAAGAGTGGCCGCCGTTGAATTGGGCGGACTGACAACCAAAGTTGTCGATATCGAAGCCTACACACTGGAAAATGCCTATCCTTTGCTCGCCGCTCAAATCCCGGGTGGCATGCAGGACAATACAGTGGCCATTATCGATGTCGGCGCCACCATGACAACATTAAGCGTGTTGCACGACAGTCGCATAATTTACACGCGTGACCAGGTTTTCGGTGGCAAGCAACTCACCGAAGAAATACAGCGTCGTTATGGATTGTCCTACGAAGAGGCCGGTATGGCTAAACGCCAGGGTGGTTTGCCAGATAACTATATACCGGAAGTATTGGAACCATTTAAAGATGCAATGGCTCAGCAAGTGAGCCGCTCCCTGCAATTCTTCTTTTCATCCAGTCACCACAACTCAGTGAATCATATCATTCTTGCTGGTGGTAGCTCTTCAATTCCCGGCGTTGATGAACTTATTGAGGAAAGGGTCGGTTCAACAGCCTCTGTTGCAAATCCCTTTACTCATATGTCGCTCGCTTCACGTGTTAAGGCTCAAGCGCTCAGCAATGATGCACCCGCACTTATGATTGCGTGCGGACTGGCTCTAAGGAGTTTTGATTAATGCCACATATTAATTTACTACCCTGGCGCGAAGAACTACGCGCGGCCAAACAACGACAATTTAATACATCGTTAGCAGGTGCCGCCATAGTAACTGCTCTGGCTGTGGTTTTTGTACATATACAAATGACCAGCATGATAGAAGGCCAGAACCAGCGTAACCAGTTTCTGGAAAACATCATCAAGAAAGTTGAAAAAGAAATTGAGGAAATTCGGAATCTGAAACGGGATAAAGAAACCTTGCAGGCTCGACTGGATGTTATACAAAAGTTACAAAGTAGCCGCCCGGAAATCGTCCATTTGTTTGAAGAAATCTCCAACGCTACACCAAAAGGCGTATTTCTGCTGGACGCGTCAAGAACGGGCGACAAGTTAAGTCTTACAGGTGTCGCCGACTCAAATGATAGCGTATCCGCATTTATGCGAAACCTGGATGCGTCACCATGGCTGACCAACCCAAAACTTAGCATCATAGATTCAGCAAAAAAGGAATTCGAAAACGCCAGCTGGTTTAAGCTGGACGTAAATCAGGCAACACCTTCGGTTGAAGAAAAAAAGGGTGAGAAGAAAGCGTGAACATTGATCTCAATGAACTGGATTTTAGTAATGCCGGAAACTGGCCGTTTCCGATAAAACTGATTGCCATCCTGATAGTCTGCGCAGCCGTAGGCTTCGCGGGTTACTGGTTCGACACCAAGGAACAACTTAGCGTACTGGACAAATCAAAGGCCAAGGAAGAAGAACTTAAAAAGGAATTTCAAACCAAGCAGGCCGTAGCAGCGAACCTTGCTTCGTACAAACAGCAAATGAAAGACATGGAAAAAACGTTTGGGGCATTATTATTGCAACTCCCCAGTAAAACGGAAGTCGCGGAATTGCTGGTGGACGTTTCCCGAGAAGGATTAAAAGCTGGCCTGGAGTTTGAATTATTCAAACCAGGTTCCGAAACTGTTAAGGACTTTTATGCCGAATACCCAATCAGTATTCGCGTTGTTGGCACCTATCACCAGTTTGGTAATTTTGCCAGCGGCATCGCAGCATTACCCAGGATTGTTACGCTGCACAACCTGAAGATTGGTCAAAAAACCAAAGGTAAAAAAGGCGGAGATGCAATGTTGGTCATGGAAGCTACCGCAAACACGTATCGCTATCTGGATCAGGATGAACTGGATGCCAAGAACCGCGGCAAGAAATCAAAAAGAAAAAAACGATAGCCAGCATTTAATAATTCAACAAGGACTGAAAAAAACTTGAATCATGTTTACTCGAACCATACGACAAAAATTCAATTTTTCTTATAAAAGTGCGGCTCTATTATTGCTCATCAGCCTCGCGCTCGCAGGGTGTGGTAGCGATAACGTATCCGATCTGCAATCTTACGTACAGAAAGTCAAAGCCAAAAAGCCGGCACCCATACCACCTTTGCCTGAAGTGAAAACTTACGAGACCTATGTGTATGACGAAACTACCTTGCGCGACCCATTCCAGGCGTCGGTAGCTCGAAAAGTTGTACGCTCTAATAACAACCTTCGTCCCAATATGAAACGCCAGCGCGAAGTGCTGGAACAATTTCCACTAGATACATTAAACATGGTGGGTAGTCTTGAACAGGGCGGTGAGCGCTGGGCATTAATCAGGTCACAAGAAGGCACGCTGTACAGAACGAAAAAAGGCCGCTACATCGGCCAGGATTATGGACAAATAATTCGTGTAACGGAAAGTGAAATTGTATTGCAAGAAACCGTACCGGATGGACTCGGTGGCTGGGTAAGACGTCAAGCTACCTTAAGTGTGAGCGAATGATCATCCCTATGAGGACTGTAGAAATGGCATTAACCAAGAACATAAACCCTGAATCCAAAGAGATTTCCATGACCAGATCACCCGGATTATTTAAAGGGAAAGCTAACATTGCAAAATTATTTAACCTGGTAGCGCTCACTGCCCTGGCATTTACTCTTTTCTCGGCTCCAATAAGCATGGCGATTGCTGAAGAAGGTGAAACGGCGAGAACCCTGGACTTTGCAGATTTCAAATCCACGGCCGATGGTGGCGTTGAAATAAGACTGGCATTTTCCGGCCCACCACCTACACCAACGGACTTTACCTCAAAAAGTCCTGCGAAATTGTCCATTGACTTATCAAAGACAAAAAATAATTTACCCTGGAGTTTGCCATTACCCGTCGATGCGGCAGGCGTAAAATCACTTAAGGCCAGCCAGTCTAAAAACCGGACTCGCGTTGCTATTAGCATGGAGTCACTAAAGACTTACAAGATCCGCGCGGAAGGCAACAACATGTTTGTAACCTTTCCCGGCGATAGCGCGTCAGCAGGCTCAGCCGCACCGGTAACCGTCGCGGCGGCAGCAACCCAAACACAAGCGCCTCCAACACCAGCGCCAGCACAGCCGGCACCCAGACGTACCGTTCCTGCCCCTGCGCCCGCTCCCCGCAGAACAGTAAGCGGAAGTGGCACTGCGTTACAGGACGTAACATTCACCCAGCTCCCAGGTGACAAGGTACAGTTCAAATTGTCATTCTCCCGCAATGCAGTAACCCCCGGCAGTTTCACTATCGATAATCCGGCTCGAATTGCTCTGGATTTCCCTAATACCGGGAGTGCTTTGAACTGGAAGAATAAAAATGTGGGTGTTGGGTTTGCAAAAAGTATCACCGCTGTTGAAGCAGGCAACCGGACCCGTGTTATTTTAAACCTGGTTCAGCTACTACCTTTTGAAACTGAGGTCAGCGGGCGCAATGTCTATGTCACATTAGCAGGCGGTCGAGCTGCCAGTAAAGTCGCTCCAAGCGCCGCATCGAAAGTATCAACCGCCGTACCCGGCGATGACACATTGCACAATATCTCCAATATTGATTTCCGCCGTGGCGCGCAAGGCGAAGGGCAAATTATCATAACCCTTTCGGATGCTAATACTCCCGCCAGTACCGGGGAGTCAGGCAATAAAATCTTCGTTGATTTTGGTAATACCGGTATTTCCAATGACCTGTTACAACGCCTCGACGTTATCGACTTTGCTACACCCGTACAGTTCATCGATACCACACGAGTCGGCAACCGTGTTCGACTCTCCGTTACACCCGCTGGTGACTATGAGTATCTGGCCTACCACACTGGTAACACCTATACAGTTGAAATTAAACCTTCGGTAAAACCTGAAGAAGAGAAGGAAAAAGAAGACGAGACCAAAGGTTATACCGGTGAAAAACTTTCACTCAACTTCCAGGACATCGAAGTTCGCGCGGTACTCCAGTTAATTGCCGATTTCACCGGCT
>NZ_CDLKIE010000194.1:0-3585 GCF_975902315.1 Kaarinaea lacus
ATTGGTAAAATAAAAGACGTAAAACTAAATGATGACCTTAAAAGTGTTACAGTCACTGCCTTACTGGATAAAGCTGCCGCAAAATTTGCCAGAGCCAATACACGCTTCTGGATTGTGCGCGCCAGGTTCGGATTGTCAGAAGTGTCCGGCCTGGAAACAGTAATAACCGGGCCATACATTGAACTGCATCCTGGTGACGGTCCTGAGAAAACTCGATTTGCCGGTCTAGAGCAGAAACCTGTCGACATCAGAAACACTGAGGGGCTGCGTCTGGTACTTGAGGCCAATGAGCTAGGTTCATTGAGTCACGGCGCCCCTGTTTACTACAAGAAGGTTAAAGTGGGCGAAGTTGAAAGCTATAAACTCAACGAATCACATAACATCGTCATAAACATATTTATTCATCAGCAGTACATCAATCTGGTGAATAGAAATTCTCGTTTTTGGAACGCTAGCGGCGTACAAGTTGAAGCAAGCCTGGGTAAAGGCGTTAAAGTTAACACCCAGTCACTAAAGAGTATTATTAGCGGCGGTATTTCTTTTGAGACACCGCAATACGACACCAATGCTGTCGCTTGCAAACAAGGCGATATATTCACTCTCTACAGTGACTACAATGTAATTAACTCCAGGTATCACCAGCCTGATAAAGTATATTTTAAATTGCGCGCGTCACATTTGGGCTCCCTAAAAGCAAATTTGCCGGTGTACTACCGCCAGATACAGGTAGGGAAAATTGAACATTATGAACTGGCGAATACAGCAGACCAAATAATTATCACCGCCAGCGTTGAAAAAAAATACGCGCCATTGGTAAGAACAAACAGCAAATTTTGGAATGTAAGCGGTTTTGCGGTTAAATTTAGTCTATTTGGCAGTAAAATGGAAACTACGACCATGGAAAGTCTTCTCAAGGGTGGCATCGCGTTTTCTACACCAAACAACAAGGATATTGGCAAGGTGGCCAACAGTGATTCGCTATTTGAGATATACGATGAACCAGAAGAAGAATGGATGCAATGGAATCCGAAGATACCATTGGTTGAAGCGATAGATAGCCAGCAAAAGGCACCCTCACAAACCCAGGCGCAAGTAGTTCAACAACATGAAAATCAACCAGACTTCTAACAACGCACGGCAGTAATGGCTAGCACTAAAATCAAAGCTGGCATGATTAGCAATAAAGAATGCTGACCGGATTCACTGGTACTCCTGGCACAATATCATATCTGTCATTTTTTCCTCTATGCCACTGTACAACAAATAGCGTTCTGGTACACTCTGCAGTCTCCCATTAAATCAATATCAATTCTCGGGTAGTTAATTATATATGGATATCGTTTTACGTATCGCAGAAGAACTAAGTGTTAAAAAATCACAGGTAGTAGCTGCTATAACATTACTCGATGAAGGCGCAACGGTTCCTTTTATAGCCCGCTATCGAAAGGAAGTTACTAATGGTCTGGATGACACGCAATTGCGACAACTCGAAGAGCGTTTGACTTATTTACGTGAACTGGAAGAACGCCGCACTTCGATACTAAAGTCTATTGATGAACAGAAAAAACTAACGCCTGAATTAAAAAAAGAAATACTGGATGCAGACACGAAAACACGCCTTGAAGATTTATACGCACCTTATAAACCAAAACGACGCACTAAAGCTCAAATAGCGCGCGAAGCCGGTATAGAGCCCTTGCTGGACGAAATAATAAGCGATCCCACACAAACCCCAGAAACCCTGGCAAAGAATTATATTAACGAAAAAGCCGGTTTCAAGGATACAGCAACTGTTCTTGAAGGCGCGCGACAAATATTCATGGAACGCGCCGGTGATGATGCTGATCTGGTAGGTCAACTACGAAACCATGTTTGGGAGCACGCACAACTGACGTCTTCAGTAATTAAAGGTGAAGAGGTAAAGGGTGCCAAGTTTGCTGATTACTTTGAGTTTGCAGAACCTGTTAAAGCGATACCATCTCACCGCGCACTAGCCCTGTTTAGAGGACGCGATGAAGGCGTATTGCGTATCAAGTTTCACATCACGGGACAGGATGATCTGGATAATATTTCGCAGCTGGGTGTTTGCGATAGTATGGTTGCCAGACATTTTTCTCTATCACAACAAAATCGTGCTGCAGATACCTGGTTGCTGGATTCAGCGAAATTAGCATGGCGGGCCAAAATATCATTACGCATTGAGGTCGAGTTGTTGTTGCGTTTACGCGAAACTGCCGAAGCAGAGGCCATTCGAGTATTTGGAGAAAATCTACGCGACCTGTTGCTTGCCGCTCCGGCTGGTATGCGCGCGTGTATGGGCCTGGACCCCGGTTTACGCACTGGCGTAAAAGTTGTGGTTGTTGATCAAACCGGTAAATTGCTGGACTACACGACGATCTTTCCGCACGCACCCAGAAACCAGTGGGATGAATCGCTTTCGGTACTGGCTAAACTGGCAGAAAAGCATAAGGTTGACCTGGTCAGCATCGGCAATGGTACCGCCTCGCGTGAAACCGATAAACTGGTACATGCGCTTATCAATCGCCATCCAGAGCTACGATTAACCAGTCTTGTTGTCAGTGAAGCTGGAGCATCCGTCTATTCCGCATCTGAGCTGGCTGCAAAAGAGTTCCCAGACCTTGACGTTTCCTACAGAGGCGCAGTCTCCATTGCTCGCCGTTTGCAGGATCCATTAGCCGAGCTAGTTAAAATAGAACCCAAGTCTATCGGTGTGGGCCAATATCAACATGATGTTAACCAGACCCAACTGGCACGCAAGCTGGATGCGGTGATCGAAGATTGTGTTAACGCCGTAGGCGTTGAAGTTAATACAGCATCTATCCCTTTGCTCTCGAAAGTAGCAGGCTTGAGCGAAACCATGGCTTCAAATATAGTCGCATTTCGCGAAACAAATGGCGTTATTGATAATCGACAGCAGCTACTTAAAGTCCCTCGTCTTGGACCCAAGGCATTCGAACAGGCTGCTGGATTTTTGCGTATACAAAATGGTTCAAATCCGTTAGACGCCTCAGCCGTTCATCCAGAGGCTTATCCTGTCGTGGAAAAAATTCTTAAAACCACCAAACGCAACATCACGGATGTCATCGGCGACAGCATATTTCTCAAAGGCATTGCTGCTAATGATTACGCTGATGGCCAATTTGGTGAATTGACCGTGCGCGATATTTTACTGGAACTGGATAAACCCGGCCGTGATCCTCGCCCCGAATTCAAAACCGCCAGCTTTAAGGATGGCGTAGAAACACTCCAGGATTTAGAATCCGGGATGATACTGGAAGGAGTGATAACCAACGTCACAAACTTTGGTGCTTTCGTAGACGTTGGCGTCCATCAGGATGGCCTGGTACACATCTCTGCTTTATCAGATACATTTGTAAAAGATCCGCGAGATGTTGTGAAAACTGGGCAAGTCGTCAAAGTAAAAGTCATGGAAGTGGATGTTGATCGTAAACGTGTCAGCTTATCCATGCGCCTGACCGATGAAACAGGCAAGGATAACAAACCAGGCAAGAAACGAAAGCTGGACGAAAAAGTTGCACAACGGAAACAAAAACAGGGCCAAAC
>NZ_CDLKIE010000195.1:0-10394 GCF_975902315.1 Kaarinaea lacus
ATCTGACGTATTGGCGATTCGGTCGCCAAATTTATCCGGTGTAATAAGGTGCTTTTTAAAATCATCCTTGCTTATAAGTTTTTTTGGATTTTCCAGCGTCTTACCCAACAGCAGTGCATCCTTGGGGAAAGATTTTGCAAAGTCCATTATGCCGGCATCGTAGGCCAAAACATCTTGTATTTTTTCGATGCCACACTTTCGAGCTGCCTTGTAAGACTTCATACAGGTCTTCCCGTTACAGTAAACGATAATGGGTCGATCGTCAGATAGCCTCAGCTTGCGCATGTCAGAGACAAAGGTTTTGGATGCCAACGGTATATTAATCGCCTCTTTTACGCGTAAAGTATCAAATTCCAGTGAAGAGCGCACATCAACGACTAGTACTTCTTTGCGTTTAAGCTTTTGATAAAAATCCTGCAGTGCGATGTAAGGTACTTCAGGGTACAAATCACGACCCGGAAATTCTGTTTTGGTTTCTTTTGCAAATACTTGTTGGGTAAATAACAACACTACAATACTCAACAGCACGCTGATCAGTTGTATTGGACGCTGTTTCATACGGTCCTCACTTTCTATTGTAAAAATTACCATTGGATTTTGATTTCACCGTAGTTCGAACCGAAGCGGTTGCGGGCTGGTGGCTCCTGTTAATCCTTGCTAGTGCAAACAATGGGGTTGCAACACAATCAATGAAATCGGCCTGGCAAACAAAATCTTTAACCGGAAGAGGGATAATATTTGCTGCATAAAACAATAAGATAGATAAACAGAAAGAAAGTTCTGGCAGGACCAATAAGGGAATTTTATACCTGGAGGACTTTTAAAAATAGCTGGGAGGTATTTTGGATCCGCCCTCATTCGCGTTTTGGCGAATGAGGCCCGAATATGTCTAACCTGTTAATTTTTGGTAAATTCGTCCTTGAGCTCGTCATAGTAGGCAGCGACACCGCCATCCATAAAATAATAGGATTTAAGCCCTTTGTCTTTAAGATAATACTGCAACCAGCGCACCTGCTTACCGGCCGCATCATGTACCAGCAGTGTTTTACCTTCCCGCTTGGCTTTTTCAATGTAGCGATCCAGCTTCTTTTTATCATCCAGGTAAGCCCTGCGCTCTCGACCAACAAAGATGGAAAGCGCTTCTCGCTGAAAACGATCACGTACATCCAGCACAATAGCGGAACTGTTGGCAACCTGATCGCCATAGGCATCGGGACTTAATAAATGCTTTTTGAATTCTTTTTTACTGATGAGCTTTTTTGGATCTACCGGGCTCTTACCCAGCAATTCAGCGTGCTCGGGATAAGTTCGCGCCCAATCCATAACCCCCGAATCATAGGAATGTACATTATCTATTTTATTAACCGCGCACTTTCTTGCGGCTTTATAAGACTTCATGCATGTTTTGCCGTTACAATACACCACAATCGGCCGAGGATCGGACAATCGCAACTGACGCATGCGCGATACAAAAGTCTTGGATGATAAGGGGATATTAATTGCGCCTTTGACACGCAAGGTTTCATATTCATAGGACGATCGCACATCGACAACAATGACTTCATCCAGTCGACGGTATAGATCATCCAGTTCTATTACCGAAACTTCAGGGTAGAGCGGTCTACCGGGAAATTCTAATTTAACTTCTTCAGCTGCGAGTATCTCCTGAGCGCACAACAGCAAAACTGCCATCAAGGCCCAATGCCAGCCATTCATTGCTCGTAACATCGAAAATCCTCCATTAGACATCTGTAAACCCGGACCTGCGGGTCACATTGCTAGGAAGAACAGGTGGTTATTATAGGTATGCTGTGGGACTATGTTTTACGTTAAGTCTCACTTATCGGATGCTCAATCCATGCAGCACAGCTCACATTCCATTGAATTTACGTCGTTTTTTTGGTTATCCAACCCAATAAAAGTGTTAGAGCAACCACACTGCTCGAACCGATTAACGTCTCATTAGTTCCCACGTTAGAACTTTTTGCAAAATTACTCAAGCACTAATTTAGTAATTTTTTATGCCCCGATTAACTTTTCAAAAATGGATGACACACAACATCATTGGGGATGCGAAGGGATTGGGAACTGGATTGCAACATGCCGTAATTGTTTGAATGACCCAGAATATCAACAATTAGCTATTTTCGATATAAAGATTTACTGTTTTAATATTTGGTCATCGAGCGACATAATTATTAGCAGGCGTTAATAGACACTCTGCTACGTATTATAGTACCTCCTGGATACCGGCATGCATTACCTATTGGGGAGCGGTATTAGAATTGTGATGAAAATTGGATGGTGCCCAGGGACAGAATCGAACTGCCGACACGGGGATTTTCAGTCCCCTGCTCTACCGACTGAGCTACCTGGGCATTTAGGAAATATTCGACGAACAAAAGAACGCGTATTAAAGCGGTTGAGCGGTAAAGAGTCAAGCCTCTCGCCAGGAAATTTCGGAGAATACCCCTGCTAACTGCTTGTTTAAACATTGATTCAGGTAAAGGTATAATAACCGTCTAAATCCGATCGAAAACACTAGCACCACTATCGATTGGCAATTTTCGATCAAGAGGCTGTCCATTTCATGTCGCAATACGAATCTGGCAATTCCGAGCAATATCCCGCGTATCAACTGGTTAAAACCCGGCTGCAGAAACAGCTGGATAACGGCGCAACCCAGTGTGACTTATGCCTATGGCGCTGCAAGATCGTCCATGGTCAACGCGGTTTCTGTCAGGCGCATGTAAACCGCAATGGTACCTTGTACAACCTGTCCTACGGGATCATCAGCGCCATCGATATTGGCCCCATTGACGATAAACCGGTGCGGCATTATCGGCCGGGTTCGCAAGTAATGTCGGTGGGAAGCTATGGATGTAATTTTCGCTGTAAGGGTTGCCACAACCTGGATATTTCCTGGGGTGTCACCGCCCTGGATGACCTGGCACGTGGCGAAAGTACTTCTGCCTATGTTACACCAAGGCAACTTGTCGATACGGCAAAGCGATTTGGCGTAGAAGGAATTGCCTTTACTTATTCGGAACCGGCGGTGTGGTTAGAGTATGTGCTGGATGTCTCCAAAATTGCCAAACAGGAAGGGCTTTATACGGTCTATGTTTCCAACAGTTTTGTCACGCAGGAAGCCTTAATTGAAATGGCACCTTATGTTGATGTGCTGTGCTCGGATATTAAAAGCCTGTCTAATGATTTTTATAAAGACCTGTGCCCCGTCGCCAATGTGGACCAGGTTCTATCCTGTATCGAACAGGCTAAGCAGTTGGGTATACATGTCGAGGTACGCACCAACGTAATCCCCACGAAAAATGATAGTCCTGAAGAACTCGAGCGTATTGCCCTCTGGATACGCGATCATTTGGGTAAAGATAGTCCCTGGCATATCACCAAGTTTTTCCCGGCTTACAAGTTATCTGATATTCCGGCAACGCCCAATGAATTGTTATGGCAGGCCCATGAAAGCGCCAAAAAGGCTGGACTGGAAAACGTCTATGTTTACGCAGACAAAGGATGCGATTGCGCAACAGAGAACCTACCGTTAGAACATTACCTGCAGGGAGATCCCGACACGCTCTTTAATACAAAAAAGTGCGCCGCGAGTTGTTGTGGTTCAGAAGGGGTTGTGCTCAAGAAATACGAAAAAACCAGCTCCAAATAACCCAGCATCAGTGCAAAGTATGCAGCGATGCTGTATCACGTTGATCGACTTGCACTTTGAGCATCAGGGATTGCTGGCGATCCTGACATTCTTTACTTAGTTCCACCAGGTTTTGCAAAACGTTGCGTTTGAATTCGTCATGCCAGTGACTAAGTGACACCCCCTCCTTTTCCTGCCACTCCTCAAGCACACGACTTAGTTGCTGGCTGGGCAAGGAAGCCAGCGAATCACACAGGCTCTTGGGCATTTCCACTAAGGAGTTACAGGTTTCTGCATCATGATGTAAAACACAAAACTGCTGCAGATAGGTTTCACTATAAGGCTGCTCATTGATTAAAAAATACAGCGCCGCGAGGTTAGCGGGATCCAGACCAAAGCAACGAAAATAGGGCAGGGATAGTTGATCTACGGGAGACTGCGCGAGCAATTGACTATCCGCACGATCAGCAACGACAAACTCATATACAACTTTCAAAATACAACTCCCTCAATACTTTAATACAACTTAAGTTTCCTTACCTGGTGGTACAAATGCTTCCGGCATATCCGCACTGCCTTCAAATAGAAATTTTTGCATTTGTTCTTCTAAAAATGCGCGATGCTTGGGATCAATCACTGACAACCGATTTTCGTTAATCAGAATGGTTTGGTGGCTCATCCATTGCTGCCACGCTTCTTTCGAAATGGACTCGTAAATACGCTGCCCCAATTCACCTGGGTAGGGTGGACGATCCATACCTTCCGCTTCTTTCCCCAATTTGGCACACTGCACCATGCGAGTCATCAATTCACCTTGTTACGATTTTGTTGTGCTTCCTTTTACGGAATCTGTTTTTCCAGTTCTGCAATTAAGCGCTTTATTGGTGCTGCCATTCCACCTTGCATAGCACCACTTCCTTTATACCAAACCCAGTGCTCCTGATCCATTACCCTGTTGGGTTTATTATGGGTCGTTGTTGCCAAAACCGGTGTAATATCCAGGTGAAAATGACTGAAGGTATGACGTGTTTCAGGCCATACCGCCTGTTGCGAAGCCGCAATTCCGAACTGAGACTTACACCAGTGGCTAACAGATTGATCTGGCGGGATTTCCGGAAAAGCCAGTAAACCACCCCAGATTCCGCTGGGTGGTCGGCGCTGTAACAAAATTTCCTGTCGAGCATTGCGTAGCAGAATCATTCGTGTCTTGCGTACCGGCATCGTTTTTTTGGGCTTGCGGTGGGGAAACTCTTCCTGACACTGACTGCCATAGGCCTGACACCCTTCACTGACCGGACATAACATACAGCGGGGTTTTGTGCGCGTACATATTCCGCTGCCAATATCCATCATCGCCTGATTGAACCTGGCAACATCTTTTGCAGGGGTTGTTAGCTCGGCTTTGTCCCACAGCGCATTGGCTGTTTTCGTGGTGCCAGGCCAGCCTTCAATTAAAAAGTAGCGCGCTAATACCCGCTTTACGTTTCCATCCAGAATGGCATGACGCTGATTGCATGCTAATGACAAAATGGCACCTGCTGTTGAACGACCTATACCTGATAACGCCTGTACCTGGTCAATGGTTTCTGGAAATTGCCCCTGGTACACATCACGAATGGTTTGTGCCGCTTTATGCAGGTTGCGAGCACGGGCATAGTAACCCAGACCGGACCAATAATGCATAACTTCATCAACATCCGCGTTGGCCAGGCTGAGTATATCGGGGAATCGTTCCATGAATCGTTCGTAGTAAGGAATAACGGTGGCAACCTGGGTCTGTTGCAACATAATTTCTGATATCCAAACTCGATAAGGCGTCCGTTGCTGCTGCCAGGGTAAATGTTTCCGACCATACTGTTCATACCAGGCGATTACGCGCTGACTAAAATCGATTGGCGTGGTCATGATTCAGAATAGTTTTTTAAACTGATCAAGCTTTTGTTTCAAATCATCATCCTTGAGTTTCTCTTTTAATTTATCCGCCTCTTTTTTGAGTTCTTCCAGGTCACCTTCTTTGATTTTCTGCTTAAGTTCCTGCTGCTTATCTTTCAGTTGTTTTTTGTATTTGTCCGTAAACGCCTTTCGGAAAGCCCTTTCATCAAAATCATAATCCAGTTTTGTGTAAGTTCCCTTGATACGCACGGGGATAGGCAACCCTTTTAATTCGCTAAGATCAGCCCCGCCTTGCCCCTTGCTGGTGCCCACAATGTAACCTGTCAGCAAATAATCGATGTTTTGCTTCACGAGATCCACTTTGCCATTACCTTTCAGACGAAAGACAGGTGACTTTCCATCAAGGTTAGTGTTATCGACAACACCATTGATAATTTTGGCTTTACCCGTTAGCTCGGTAAAATCTGTTTGTCGTGGCACATCGGAAGGCGTATAGGATTGCCCTTTTATAAGCGCTTTGCCTTGCCGTCCATATTCCGCAAGGTTAAAGCCTTTTATCGCGCCGTTGTTAAACTGGAAATCCAGCGCCCCCTGTAAAGCTTCCATTAGTTGCCCTGTCGTTTTACCCTGTGACTGAATGTCAGCGTTCAGTTTTACGGCACCGGATAACAGATCATTGTCAATAAGCGCCTTCAGCAATGGTCCTACCTGCACGTTGCTCACCGTTTCTTTTACGGCTACTTTCAGTTGTTCACCCCGCGCATCCAGTTTGATATCACTGTTAAAACTACCACCCGACACTTTACCCGACACAGGTTTTAAATGAACCAGTCCATTTTTGGCATCGACGGCAACCAACAGATCGCTGGTCACGATTTTCGAAGCCGTCAATTGACCTGCTTTAAGCTGACCATTCATCTTTAACGCGCGCAAGGGCTCCAGCGGCAAAGGAATGTCCTCGTTACTCGGCGTTGACGTTGGCGCTTGATCGCTGGGCGCGGATTTTGTTGATGGTGTTTTACCGGCAGGCGGTAGATAACGATCAACATCTATAGCATCTACATCCAGCTGGAAGCGAACAACAGGATTCGCGAAGTCTTTCACGCCAAGCACACCACCCACGTTTGTATCATCTAACAATAGCTTCAGGGGCTTGATGTCCAGATGATTGCTATCGCCATTCAGACCAACGCTCACGCTGGCTTTTTGCAACACACTGGGATCTGCTGTTTGCGGCGCATCGATACCCAGGGTTTTAAAGATTTGCCGGGGATTCAATGAGGCTATAGCCATATTGCCATTAAATTTTGGGGTAGAAATGATTTGTTCGGCATTTAACTTACCATCGATCGTTATACCGAGCAGCTGAACAACAATAGCCGATAACGATAGCGTTTGATTTTGCAAATGAAGTTCAACGGGTGATTGAAAGTTGAAATCCGTTTTTCCGCCGGGTAATGCTTCGCCTTGCGCCTTGACACCGACTTGCAATAATTTCAGCTTAAAATGTTGCTGATCCAGATCCCATTGAACTGAATCACTGTTCACCGTGACATTTGCCAAAATGGCAGGCGCACTACTTTTTATGCTCGCTATTAACTCCACTGCCACTGGTGTACCCAGCGCAATTTCACTGACGGTTAAATCCAGGTCTTGCACCTCATAAAAAGCATTACCTTGCTGATCATCCCACTTTAATTGGGCGTCACGCAGTTCAATACCGCCTATATTAATGTCTTTAAGCGTTTCGGAGGGTTTTGATGTGCCTGGTTCTGTAGTTGTCTCAACAGATTGTTCTGGTTCAACCTCTGGTTGCGCTTGCCCTGACTTTGCCAGATCATCCCAGTTGGTTTTACCCTCGGCATTACGCGCCAAGTTTATCTGTAAGCCATGCACGATCACCTTATCGATTGCTGGTTGCATGCGTAACAGGGACAAGGTATCGATTCTGACTTCTGCGTTTTGTAAACGCGCAAAAGTTTTTTCTTTAAACCCTGACGCGTTACTTAATTCAACTCCACTGACTTTTACACCTAGCCAGGGGAAAAATGACTTTTCCAGATCACCCGCCAGGGTCAGCTCACGGCCCGTAGCTTCACTAATACCCCTGGCAATGGGCTCCCGATATTCATTAAGGTCCACGGTGACGAGTACTAGCGCAGCAACCACAAACAGTAGCACGGGAATCATTGCGATAATTCCCAAAATTTTTATTGCGCGTTTCATATTACCCTCAAAATTGATTCCGAGTTGTTACTTCTTTTTATTAAAGCAGCGTAATGCTTGATCTATGCTGGGTGAAAATGTCAGAATCTCGATAAAATCCAGAGCAGCGATCATCTATTACGATAATAAACCAGCGGTGACCAGAATCAATGCCAAGTTCACAGACTCAAGCGGTTAAGTTTCGTAGCAATGACGGTGAAAATCTCACCGAAGGAAACTTACACATTACGTTGTATGATCAAGGTGATCGCGTGACACGCGCGCTGAAATTCCTGGGGCTTAGCTGGTTAGCTGCAGGCATCTCGCTATTTATCCCAATCGCTCATTTTGCGCTAGTACCCGGTTTTGCCCTGTTGGGTATTTATCTGGCCTACAGTGCCGCACGAACAACCCAGGCAACCGATCATGCAGATGGCACCTGTCCGGTATGCTCGCTGTCCATCGACATCAAACTGGATGCTAAGGATACGCTCCCCAAATGGACATATTGTCCATCCTGCAATAAATCCATCCAGGTTATCCACACATGAGTTACAAACCGGTGTTAGCCGTGGTGGTACTGGTGATCTTTTTCGCGGCGATTAGCAGTGCGATAGGATTGTTTTTGTTTCAAATGGGTATATTTAGTTAAAGCACCCAATTTCTAACCAGGTGTTACCTCGGCCATTTCTGACTGAAACAGCGCCAGGAACTTTTTCAAGGCCTGGCCACGATGACTCCGTTGATTTTTGATATCTGACGCCAGCTCAGCCGCAGAACAGTTATGCGTTGGTACAAAAAATACCGGGTCATATCCAAAGCCATTATCCCCACGCGGTTGGAATAAGATCCTTCCCTCCCAGGTACCCTGGCAGATCAATGGCGTTGGATCTTTGGCATGCGCCATGTACACCATGACGCATTGAAAGCGCGCAGTTCGCTCCGCCTCGGGTACCTCTTTCAATGCAGCAAGCAACTTACGCAGGTTGTCCTCATCAGAAGCGCCTTTCCCTGCATAACGTGCTGAGTAAATACCCGGCTCGCCATTTAAAGCATCCACTTCAATCCCTGAATCATCAGCCAGCGCCGGTAAGCCGGAATGTTGGGCGGCATTTCGCGCCTTAATGATGGCATTTTCCACAAAGGTCAAGCCGGTTTCTTCCACGTCCGGCACATTGAATTCGGTTTGCGGCATGGCTTCGATGTGCAACCCCGACAGCAGTTGGTTGATTTCACGCAGCTTGCCCTTGTTACCACTGGCAAGCACAAAGCGTGATACATGCGGTTTAGTCATCGTCAAGCAGTCTAGTTATCCGCCAGGGCTTCACGTTGTTTCGCCGTCAAGGTTTCAATACCGTGCCGTGCGAGATCTAACATGGCATTCAGTTCATCCGGGCTAAAGGCATGGCCCTCCGCCGTACCCTGCACTTCGATAAAGGCGCCGCCATCATTCATGACCACGTTCATATCCGTTTCGGCATTGGAATCCTCAGCGTAATCAAGATCCAGTATGGGTGTTCCTTGATAGATGCCCACGGATACTGACGCAACCTGGCCGTAAATGGGATTCTTGGTGATGGCTTTTTTCTCAATGAGATGATTCACAGCATCCACCAGGGCCACGTAAGATCCGGTGATGGAGGCAGTACGGGTACCACCGTCAGCCTGGATCACATCACAATCCACGGTGATCATTTGTTCCCCCAGTGCTTCCAGGTCCACTACGGCACGCAGTGAGCGGGCTATAAGTCTTTGAATTTCCATTGTTCTACCGCCCTGTTTGCCTTTGGCGGCTTCTCGGCCCATCCGATCGCCCGTGGAACGCGGCAACATCCCATATTCGGCGGTCACCCAGCCTTTGCCTGCACCTTTGAGCCAACGGGGTATTCGATCCTCAACGCTGGCGGTGCAAATAACCTTGGTATCCCCGAATTCCACCAGTACCGATCCCTCGGCATGTTTTGTGTAACCTCGTGTCAGACGAATTTCGCGCAATTGATCAGGGGCTCGGCCGCTGGGTCGCATAGATTGACTCCTTATATGGTTGTTATCCACCGCAGCTGGCGATTATAAACGGATTCCCTCATAGCTGGCGACTTCACCCCCCTGATAAGTCGGGCACACTTAACTTGCTGTTTTATTTAAATATATTGAAATAAGATATTTTCACTCGATTAGCGCTATTGGACTCTGCCTTCGAAGTTTGGTATAAAGCGCAGTTCGCGCGTTTAGACGCACAATCAATTTTTAGAATTTGGAGACGAATCATGGCTAGAATGTGTCAGGTAACGGGTAAAAAACCGGCTACCGGCAATAATGTTTCTCACGCAAATAATAAGACCAGGCGTCGCTTCCTGCCCAACTTGCACAAACATCGTTTTTGGGTTGAAAGTGAAAATCGCTGGGTTAGCTTGCGTGTTTCCGCAAAAGGCATGCGCATTATTGATAAAGTAGGTATCGATCAGGTGTTATCGGATATTCGCACCCGTGGCGAAAAAGTGTAGAAAGATACACTGGTGATTTAAAGACAGGATATAAAGAGGAATCAGTTATGCGAGATAAAATCAGATTAGTATCTTCTGCGGGCACCGGTCATTTCTATACAACAACCAAGAATAAGCGCACCATGCCAGAAAAA
>NZ_CDLKIE010000196.1:0-3883 GCF_975902315.1 Kaarinaea lacus
GTTTCAACTGATCCAGGGCTAACCGGGTTTCGTCAATTAACGGCGGCAGCAAATCGAGAATTTTATCTTCGATGAGGTCAACTTCAAGACTTATCCAATCGTTAAATTCCGCACGATTCTCCTCAATAAAATCCGCTGCATCATGCAAGTCCCGAATAATATAATCGCTTATTTTTTCGGCCTCTTCCCTGGTTAAATCACCCAGTTCCACAGCTTTGTCCCTGGCGTTTTCCAATGCATGCAATACTTCTGGTTTAACATCTTGCGCCTTGTCTACCAGATGACGCACACGTTCAACCATGCTTTTGTAAGCAGTGACTAAACGTTGGTTGTTGTTTGCATCAGAATCACTCATATGAATATTATGCTCGCACCGTAGTTTGTATAGTTGTATACCTCAAATATATAGCTTATACAAATTAGTGTCGTGTATGAATAATTGAATTATAACTCTTGTACGTTTGCAATTCTTTACGCGCCAGATTATTTCCTTCTTCCCCGACTGTTTCGTCTTCCATTTCATCATACCGATAAAAATAGATTATTTCAGCAGCTGTGACAAATGGTAGAGATTTTATTTTTTCAAAAATTAGTTTGTTTTTCTGTTCGTGGCTGGTGGTTATTGCCAGTACTAATTTTCCTGATTCCTGATCTTTAATTTGTACATCAACATTACAAAAACTTTTAATTTCTGGTACGACCAAATCAAAAGAATCAGGATCTACCATTACAAACATACCGACGATGTACATTTTGCACCTCGTTTGTTATTTACCTTAGCGTTTCACTATAGTTTGATAGCTTAATAAAACAGTATACAATCAACGACCTATCTATAATTAAACTATAAGCGGATACGCTAAATGAGTGATGACTTAGATCAAGACTTCAATAAAAACTTATCAAGTCACTTATATCCACCCATGGATATAAAATCACGTTCAATTCACGCTCAATCTGCAGTAGAATTTTTTAACTGCGTGATAACCTGAATTATATATACACGTGACTGTATGAATTGTTTTGAAATGAACAAGCACAATCTTCACAATGATAAACAGGTGTTAGATGGCCGATAAAAAACAGGGCAAATGGGTAAAATAGAAATCTTACGTCGACTAAGGCCTTTCCTGGATAGTTTCCGTGACTTGCTACCCATTATTCTTGTTGTCAGTTTTTTTCAACTATTCGTATTAAAACAGCCAATCCCCAATTGGCCAAGCCTGCTATTAGGCACAGTATTTGTAATTTTAGGCCTGACATTATTTATCCGCGGTCTTGAATTGGCGCTTTTCCCGATTGGTGAATCTCTTGCCTATGCTTTTGCCCGTAAAGGAAGCATTTTCTGGCTGTTGGTGTTTGCTTTTTTTCTTGGGTTTGGCACCACGGTTGCTGAACCCGCCTTAATTGCAGTAGCTAACGAAGCCGCGATTATTGCTGCTGAAGGCGGTATCATAGAAGATGCTTCTTTGGCAAAAAACTCCTATGCCAATGGCTTACGACTCACTGTCGCATTTTCCGTTGGTATCGCTATTGTGGTTGGTGTACTTCGCATTCTCAAGGGCTGGCCTATTCATTATGTCATTATCGGTGGATACATTGGTGTCGTTATCATGACTGCCTTTGCGCCCAAAGAAATAATTGGTATCGCTTATGACTCTGGTGGTGTAACAACTTCAACTATAACCGTACCATTAGTAACCGCACTCGGGGTTGGCCTCGCCTCAAGTATTAAAGGTCGTAATCCCATGGTTGATGGTTTTGGTTTGATTGCTTTCGCATCATTAACGCCTATGATTTTTGTGATGGCATACGGTATGTTGTATTAAGGAACAGTGGATTCCATGGAAATATTCAACCAGCTACTTGTTACTACGTTTTCAACAATAGGCGATATTGCACCTATAATAGGCATTATTTTTGGCTTTCAAATTCTAATCCTGAAGCAACCAGTACCAAATATAAAAAAAGTAGTCGTAGGGATATTGTATGTATTGGTCGGCCTTTCGATTTTTCTGGTGGGTTTGGAGCAAGCTTTGTTCCCACTGGGTAAAATAATGGCTGCCCAGTTAACTGATCCCGAGTTCATTTATGAGGGCCTGACTAAAGTCGATGAAACGCTACAATGGCAAGATTATAAATGGGTGTATATTTTTTCGTTTGCTATTGGTTTTTCCACCACTGTCGCGGAGCCGGCTTTAATTGCCGTAGCGATGAAAGCACACGCTGTTTCAGGTGGAGCGGTAGGTGTGTGGGGATTAAGAATCGCAGTGGGAATTGGTGTTGCTATCGGTATAGCAATC
The DNA here is from genome assembly GCF_975902315.1 of Kaarinaea lacus. Classification (NCBI taxonomy): domain Bacteria; kingdom Bacillati; phylum Cyanobacteriota; class Cyanophyceae; order Nostocales; family Nodulariaceae; genus Kaarinaea; species Kaarinaea lacus. The sequence goes on from NZ_CDLKIE010000196.1 coordinate 2,304, forward strand.
GGTACCTTTCGAATCGTTACCGGTACTCCCCTGCACTACTACATCATCGCTGGTTATATTGTAGTAATCATTCAAACATTTTATGCCCCTCGAATGATCGTCGCTCTGGCTTATGACTCTGGCGGTGTTACCACTTCAACCGTTACGGTGCCTCTGGTCGCCGCACTGGGATTAGGGCTTGCTACTACAGTACCGGGACGTAGTGCGTTGCTGGATGGATTTGGATTAATCGCATTTGCCAGTTTGTTTCCCATTATTACTGTTATGGCATACGCGCAGTTCGCCGAGTGGCGAGCCAGGGAATCATTTTCTACGGTTTCTGATGAAGGAGAGAAATAATGCATTTCAAACTGATTATCTGCTTTGTTGAGGATCATAAGACCGACCTGGTTCTGGACACAGCACGACAGGAAGGCGCTACTGGTGCGACCGTGATTAGCCAGGCGCGAGGGGAAGGTTTGGAAAAAACCAAAACTTTCTTTGGCCTGACTTTGGAGACCCAGCGGGATGTCATTCTGCTGCTTGTGGAAGAACACCTGAGTCGGAAAATTCTCGAAAAAATTAACGACGTGGCAGCTTTTGATAAATCTCCCGGAACAGGTATCGCATTTCAAATCGACGTGGAAGATGCAGTCGGTGTCGCTCACCAGGTCAAACGATTAACAGAAGTTGTGGAGGATGAGCTATGACAGAAAAATCACATCGCCCGATCATTCGGGTCAGGGATGTAATGAAAAAAGAGTTTGACACCGTGGATGGATTGGATACTATCGAAAATGCCCTGAAAAAAATGAAACACATTAGCAACAAGTGTTTAATCGTCAACAAACGTCATGATGATGATGAACACGGGATGTTACTTATCTCAGATATTGCACGAAAAGTACTAGCACGAGATAAGTCGCCCGATCGAGTTAACGTCTACGAAATCATGGCCAAACCGGTCGTTAGTGTCGACCACGCGATGGATGTTAGATATTGCGCTCGATTATTCGATCAGTTTGATATTTCCCGGGCTCCAGTCTTTCAAAATGGTGAAGTAATCGGAATAGTAAGTTTAACGGACCTGGTAATCAAAGGGCTTACGCTACCCGATTGATATAGAATAGAAAAATTTTATGAGGCAAACACGTTGAACGAATTTATTCCAGCAGAACTGGCCAGCAATACCCACTTAATGCTGGGGCTAGTCAGCTTCCTGGTCTTGTTGCTGGTAATATTCCTTGTGCTCTTCTTCAGGGTGCAAAAGCGTGTTAACGACTTACGAGCGACATTTCGCGAACTAAATAATAATGTCCATCAAACCAATGGAAAACTTGAAACGATCATTCATCAACATTCTGCGATTGTCGACAATATTAAATCTTCGGAACTTGTCGTCAGCAAGGATGTTGATGCATTGCGTCATGAGCTAGTCCGGCAAGTTGAAAAAATATTTGACCTTAGTAACGAAGAATTTGCCCGCACAACAGAGATACTGATACCGCGCGTCGAAGCCTACAAAAGATTATGGGAAATGACCGAGAGTATCATTAATATCGAAAACCAGTTTGATACCGCCGACAAAGAAACCATCATCA
>NZ_CDLKIE010000197.1:0-4338 GCF_975902315.1 Kaarinaea lacus
ACCTCCACACCGGCAGTTTCAAGCACCTGTGCGAACATGGCGTCATACGCTGTCAGGCAGGCGAACTTTTCGCCCGCTTGTTTCATTTTTTTTAGCGTTGCTACGGTAACTTTTGGCATGGTAAAAACAGACCTTGTAACTAACTGGCTACGCTTACCCGCTACGCCTGTCAGGAAAAGGGACCGGATTAAAATAGTGCCTGCCACTTTTAATTTGAGTAATGCGCTGCAATAGAAGTTCAAAATCCTGCTGATTATTAACCAGGTCTATATCTGCCGCATTCACTATTAATAACGGCGCATCATTGTAGTAATAAAAATAACGGGTATAGGCATCCGCTAATTTTTCAAGATATGAAGATTCTATAAATCGTTCTACTTTTCTTCCCCGCTTGTGTACCCGCTCTATTAACGTAGAAACCGGGGCTTGCAGGTATATCACTAAATCCGGTTGCGGCACATCCAGAGTTACCGATGAGTATACTTGCTCGTATAAACGAAACTCATCATCGTCCAATGTTACTTGTGCGAATAAACGATCCTTCTCCATTAAAAAGTCAGCAATCCGTGTCGGGGCTGCAAACATGTCTGATTGGCGTAAATCCTGTAGCTGGCGTACCCGTTGAAACAGAAAAAATAATTGGGTAGGTAAAGCAGCGTGGCGGGGATTCTGGTAAAAGCGTTCCAGAAAGGGATTCTCTTCCGCTTCTTCCAGCAATGTTTCCGCACCTAAATGGTCAGCGAGGCGTCGGCATAAACTGGTTTTACCCACTCCGATTGGCCCTTCTACCACGATATAGCGCGGCTGTTCTGCGCTGCTCATATATTCTTAAAGCCTATGTTTTTGTTTCGTTATCGTTGTTATTAAAAGACGAGATACTGCCTAACATTTTCAAACCGCCCCGCTCACAGTTTTGTACCAATTTGCTAACAGCGCCGTGTCCAGGTACAACCAGCTCTGGTGCTATTTCTAATAGAGGATACAGGACGAACGCCCTTTCATACAGCCCCAAATGGGGAATTACCAGGTCTTCGGAATTGATTATTTTCTCACCAAATAACAGAATATCCAGGTCCAGCGTTCTCGCCGACCATCGTTGCCCGGTACGAACGCGGCCGTGTTTGTTTTCAATTGCTTGCAGTTCAACCAATAATTCATCAGGAACCAAAGAGGTAGCGATTTCAGCGACCGCATTGATATAGTCCGGTTGATCGGCAGGGCCCATGGGTGGGCTTTGATAAAGACTGGACGTTTTAATGAGCTGAACCTGATTCAGCGCCGCGATTTCAGCACAACCTCGAATCACCTGCTGCACAGGATCACTCAAATTACTCCCCAAACCAAGATAAACCGTCTCCATTACGATCGAGTTCGTGGTTATGAAGAGCTACGCTTCTTGCGTGGTCGGCGACCACGACGGCGGGGACCCTGTACTTTCTTCAACATGGTGGCTCGTGAGCTATCACTAACCTCCTGAAATTCCGTCCACCAATTGCACAGAGGTAACAAGTCCGGTTCCACCGACTCCCCGCGTAACAGGAGAAAATCATAGCCTGCACGAAATCTGGGAAGCGACAGCAAGCGATACGCGCGTTTGCCGCTGCGGTTATGCAGGCGTGGTTGTAATGACCAAATCTCGCGCGTCTGAATACCAAAGCGCTTCGGTAACGATACAAAGCCAACTTGTTGCGCGATAATCTCTGCTCCTGCCTGCTGATGCGCCTGTAGAGGTCGAGCACCATCCACAATATATTGTTCCGCCAGGTTTTGCATGGGGCGCCATAACATGATGGCAAACAGAAACGCGGGAGTTACAGGTTTACCTTGTGCAATCCGTGCATCAGTGTTTGTTAATCCCAGTCGTATAAGCGCATCAACATCATCGCTGGCCGGGTGCTCCGGATTCAGCAAAGCGGCCGTGAAGGGAAACAATTTATCAAACAGGGTGTATTTGCGTAATAAATCATAGGTAGCGACGGCATGACCGCTGAGAAAGAGTTTCAACACTTCCTCAAACAAGCGCGCCGGCGGCACCTGTGTTAAACGATCGGCGAGCTCATAAATAGGTGCCTCTGTTTCCGCCTCAATATTAAATCCCAACTTCCCCGCAAAACGTGCCGCTCTCAACATGCGAACAGGATCTTCGCGATAGCGTTGCTTTGGATCTCCAATAATACGGATTAGCCGGTTGTTCAAATCCTCCAGGCCGCCGGTATAATCAATGATGGTGAAATCCTGAATATTGTAATACAGAGCATTGATCGTAAAATCGCGACGCCACGCGTCTTCCTCTATGGTGCCGAACACGTTGTCCCGGATAAGCATGCCGTCACGCGTATGACGGTCCCTGGGCGCATCATCCTCGCTGTCGTTTTCATGTCCGCGAAACGTGGCAACTTCAATAATGTCTTTTCCAAAATGCACATGGACCAAACGAAAACGCCGCCCGATTAACCGACTGTTGCGAAACAGTTGTCCCGCATCTTCCGGCAACGCGTCTGTTGCAATGTCAAAATCTTTTGGATGCCGTTCCAGTAATAGATCGCGCACACCACCGCCCACGAGATAGGCATCGTAGCCTGCTTTTTTCAAACGGTAGAGAACTTTTAATGCGGGTTCGCAGATATTGCTACGCGAGACATTGTGTGCATCACGCTGCAAAACAATGGGTGTGTGTAATTTATTTTGGATTTTAGTTTCCAATGAATCTTTACTTCAAATACTGATTAACTGAGAGGCGACATCATTGTCACTCACGACAAGTCGTCAGCTCCCCGAAATCATATCCCTGATTTTCAGTTGATTTGTGCCAGCAACAGTATTGATATCTACCAAAAACTCGCGCCCTGCCCCTGGCTACCAACAACCAATTATTTCATATCCTGGTAGTCATTTATCCGACTAACCGACTTCTAAAATTCCCTAAACTATGGTTCATTGTATAGGTTAATGCCTAAACAACTTGCGCATTCTATGTCGATAATACGCTAAAAACAAATGAGATTGATTGATATATGTCGTTTCACTATATCGTTATAGGCCTTGACGCTTAACGAATTAACAACTCATGTACTACGTAAGTAAAAATATAAAAACTCCAACCCTTCCGCTACAAGGTTGTAGGTAGTGGATAAAAACCTTTCCGCTAATAATCGGTTGGCATAGCCTGTGCTTATTTTCTACCCAAAGTACAATATTCAAAACAAAAGAGAAGCAATATCGGGTTAGAGACACTATGGATTATTCTGAAAAGCGCGGATTTATTCGTATTAAAACTGATTCAAAAATCGAATACCGAGTGGTTGGGTCCAAAGATACCTTTTATGGTGAATGCATCAATCTGAGTGCTGGCGGAGTATTATTCACTAGTGAACACAACGTTGAGCCAGGTACATTAATGGAAATCTCTATCCAGCCTGAGCAGGTATTAGTGGCACCACTGGATGCTACGATAAAAGTAGTACGCACCAGGAGCAACTCGAACGGTAGTTATGCTATCGCTGGGCAGATTAAGGATCTGGTTTAAGAATCACGAATATCCGCCAACTTGAACCAACGCTTTAATGTCACTTAATATGACAGGTTAAACACAACGCACTACCCTGATTTGGACTCACGGCGTTGGGAAAATCCGTTTGCAATGACGCTGGAATACCGTTTGAGACTCGCAAGAATGTTGGATTATCCACGTTATGAGGATCATGGCAGGAACCGCATTCCACAAATGGTTGTTCGCCACCCGGAACGCCTGTCTCGGATTCCAGTCTTGTATACAAAATTACATCTGTACGATCTCGTCCACCGATATTAAGTGATGAGTCATTACGTTCAATCCACCACAAGGTCGTAATCGACGCATTCGGCGGCGCCGCCATTGTGTTCAATGTAAAGGCCTGTGGATGTAAATTTGGATTAGCGCCAGCAACGAAATCGGGATCTTCAGAAGGGCCTGATGGATTCTGAACACTTACGCCCCCACCGGCATATTGCATACTTACAGGATGGTCGTTTGATAAATCGGTAGTGAGATTCTGTACAATGTCTTCAACCATAGATCCCTGTATTCGAATGTCATCGCCAACTAAATTAGGACCAATTCGCTGCCCATCAGGATTATAGCCACCTGAACCCGGTGCATTAATGACCGAATCAATGGCTTGTGTACCGTCGTGACAGGATAAGCATGCGATAGTCACGGAGCCGACCGGCGCTTCAGTCGCGTCAAACGTGGTTGTCCCTAGCGATGAATAGCGAGTGTAAGATGCCGGATCATTTAAACGCCTGTTCCAGATAGGAACCGCCGCTGTATTGTCACCACCATGTGGGGTATGACAAAAC
>NZ_CDLKIE010000198.1:0-5132 GCF_975902315.1 Kaarinaea lacus
CGTTTTTTGCCTAACAGCATGTCCATCATTTGATTGGTGTTGTCCTTGGCATCTATAGTTAATTGCACAAGGCGTCTCGTGTCAGGTGTTAAGGTCGTTTCCCGTAATTGCAGGGGATTCATTTCACCCAAACCTTTGAAACGTTGCACATTGACCTTGCCGCGCATTTTTTCTGCAGCGATACGATCCAGCACACCCTGCTTCTCCCCTTCATCCAGCGCATAGAAAACTTCTTTGCCCACATCGATACGATACAAGGGCGGCATGGCGATGAATACATGTCCAGCAGCAACCAGCGGTTTGAAGTGGCGCAAGAATAATGCGCATAACAGGGTAGCAATATGCAATCCATCTGAATCGGCATCCGCTAGCACACAGATTTTTCCATAGCGTAAACCATCCAGCTTGCTCGAGCCTGGATCAACGCCTATGGCAACGGAAATATCATGTACTTCCTGAGATGCCAGGACCTGCGACGGATCCACTTCCCAGGTATTAAGAATTTTACCGCGCAATGGCATGATGGCCTGAAATTCCTTATCGCGAGCCTGTTTCGCCGAACCACCGGCGGAATCACCCTCAACCAGAAACAGTTCCGTCTGCGATGGATCCTGTGACGTGCAGTCAGCCAGCTTACCAGGCAGAGCTGGCCCCTGGGTAACCTTTTTACGCGCAACCTTTTTACCAGCTTTTTGCCGACGCTGGGCACTGGAGATAGCAAGATCCGCAATTTGCTCGCCCCACTCTATATGCTGATTCAACCAGACGGAGAACGCATCTTTAGTCACACCCGCCACGAATGTTGCACATTCTCGTGAACTTAATCTTTCCTTGGTTTGGCCTGAGAACTGGGGGTCGGCCAGCTTAACGGACAATACAAAACTGACTTTCTCCCAAACGTCTTCAGCGGTTAGTTTCACACCACGGGGAATCAGGTTACGAAAATCACAAAATTCACGAATCGCTTCAGTAAGACCCGTGCGTAAGCCGTTAACATGAGTACCACCCTGAGGTGTGGGAATTAAATTCACGTATCCTTCATGAATGGCATCACCACCTTCCGGCATCCAGATCACAGCCCAGTCCACAGCTTCAGTATTGCCTTGCATACTTCCAATGAATGGTTCACTGGGTAACAGTTCCCAGCCTTTCAGTTCATCGAGCAAATAGGCAGACAGGCCTTCTTCATAAAACCATTCTTCTTTTTCTTTGGTTTTCTCATCTTTAAAAGTAACCGTTAGTCCCGGGCACAATACAGCCTTGGCCCGCATCACATGCTTTAACCTGGGAACGGAATATTTAACAGAGTCGAAATACTTTGGATCTGGCCAGAAACGTATCGTGGTACCGGTATTTCGTTTACCAACTTCACCGACGACTTCCAGCTTGGATTTAACCTTACCGTTGGCAAAGGAAATGTTGTATTCCTTGCCACCACGTTTAACCCAGACATCCAGTTGCTTTGACAAAGCATTGACAACAGAGACACCCACGCCGTGCAAGCCGCCGGAGAACTGGTAATTCTTGTCGGAAAATTTACCCCCTGCGTGCAGGCGGGTAAGAATTAGTTCAACACCTGTAATCTTTTCTTTGGGATGTTTGTCGACAGGCATACCCCGACCATCGTCTGTCACTGACAGCGAACCATCTTTATGGAGGACTACCTCCACTTTCGAGGCAAAACCTGCAATGGCCTCATCGACGCTGTTGTCAATGACTTCCTGTGCGAGGTGGTTGGGACGCTCCGTCTGGGTGTACATACCCGGACGTTTTTTGACGGGCTCGAGGCCACTTAGTACTTCTATGGAAGCAGCATCATACTTATTACTCATCACAAAAGCTCATGCATGTCCCGATGTAACGTTTGTTATAGAAAACAGTATATATAAAAATACAATGGTTATGAAAAATAGCTTTTAGCCAGCAAGCGCTATTCTAACAGAATAAAAATAGTTGAAAATCACTAATTAGTCCCGGTTAATAGAAAAGTTTTTACTCTACACAGGCGAGTAATCGTTTTTTTCCCGAGCCTCTGTTTAAACAAATAATTTATTCGAAATTATTGTAAATCATTCGCCAGTGAATCACGGATATCCTGGGCCACTGGTTCAACAGCATAACGACAATATTCATGGTCGATGCCGATGTTAATGTCAGCACCCGATTTTACCGCGGCAATCATGTCATCATTCAATTGAAAGCGTAAAAAGTGAACAGACGAGGTTTTGTCCTCAGTGTCGCGCTCCAGGTCTTCGTCGGCAATGGCAAATACCCTGTCAAACCCAACAACCTGTACCCAGACTTTATCTTCTACACCAATCAGTTTGGCTAACGCTGTTTTGCGCTCCTCGATATCCTCATATTCGATCATGAAGGTGGCTTTCCAGTTATTACCATCGGGAATCAGGGGATTGTAAGCATCCAGCTCTTCCTGAATCGCATCCGCCTCAAAAATACGTTCGATGCGCAGCATTTCCTGAATCTGGTATTGCATGGTGAGCTGGTCTTCAAAATACAGGGTAGCATGTTCAGTCACTGACACCTGGCGATGCTTTTTGTGTGCTATTACTCGTTCGCGAAAAGCTTGCCGCTGCTCCGCATACTTTTCCAGGCTCATCAAATCTTCTCGATTCAGCTTGCTCATTCTGCACCTTCCGAAAAATCGCTTATTCTGCGCTTTCTAAAACCTGCTTGATAAAATGACAAACAAAAACACACAAGCCCCACATCAGTTCCAGTTAACTGAAGGCAGCTTGTGTGTTTAATGACGCCTGGACTAATAATTGTGATTGATCGTTCTGTAAATTATCAATCAGTAACAGCTATTAAGCGTCCAGATTATCTAAGGCTTTCTGGAAACGATTGGCATGGGAACGTTCGGCTTTTGCCAGCGTTTCAAACCAGTCTGCAATTTCATCAAAACCTTCGTCACGAGCGGCTTTAGCCATGCCGGGATACATATCAGTATATTCGTGCGTTTCACCAGCAATCGATGCTTTCAGATTGTCACTGGTACCACCAATGGGAAGACCCGTCGCTGGATCACCGGATTGTTCCAGATATTCTAAATGGCCGTGTGCATGTCCGGTTTCACCTTCAGCAGTGGAACGAAAAACAGTAGCAACATCGTTATAACCTTCAACATCGGCTTTAGCTGCGAAATAAAGATAACGTCGATTCGCCTGTGACTCTCCAGCGAATGCGGCTTTTAAATTCTCTTCAGTTTTACTGCCTTTAAGGTCCATATTTTCCCTCCACTTGTGGGTTGAGTAATTGTTACTTCCAATACCTTAAATCCTACGGAATTGAGGCTGATGGGACTATAAAGCAAATCTATTTATTTGTCTGCAAATCGGCTGCAAGCCACAAATTTAGACAAAATCTAAGACGTGAACTCTAGCAGTGTGACCCCATTTGTCAATAATTCGTTTAAATCTATCTGATTGAACATATATTCATCGACTGGAGCTGTATTTGACCACCTGGCTTGGCTGGGTTAACTTACTCGGCACTTTCCCATATAACGAAACCGTTTAATTATTCTCGAGGCGCAAAGAGTGGCCAAAAAAACCCGCAAATCAATCAACTTCGAAACCGCCATCGCGGAACTGGAATCCCTGGTCGAGGAAATGGAACAGGGTGAAATCAGTCTGGAAGACTCCTTAAAAAAATTCGAACGCAGTATTGAACTGACCCGGACCTGCCAGAAAGCCCTGCAAGAAGCTGAACAAAAAGTCCAGATTTTGATTGAGAAAAAAGAAGGCGACGTAATCACCGACATCGATGATCCTGATCAATCCGAATCACAGTAAGTTCCCTACAATTATTGACTGTAACCGTCATGATCGCCATGAAAAAGGCGCGCTTGTATAAAACTATCATTCGTTTACCTGAGGAGAAATTTTGAGTCTTTCTTATTTCATGCAAAGCTATCGGCAACGTGTGGAGCACGCGCTATCACACTGGATACCATCACCTGACATAGCGCCTGGAAAGCTTCATGAAGCCATGCGATACGCTACGTTGAATGGCGGTAAACGGATCCGCCCCATTCTGGTTTATGCCACGGGAAAAACACTGGATATTGCAGAGCAAAAACTGGACGGTCCAGCGTGTGCGGTGGAATTGATCCACGCCTACTCCCTGGTCCACGACGACTTACCTGCCATGGATAACGATGAATTGCGCCGTGGCATACCCACCTGTCACATTAAATATGATGAAGCCACTGCGATGCTGGCGGGTGATGCTTTGCAATCATTAGCGTTCCATATTCTGGCTCACGATGACACCATGGTAGATGAACCCCTGCGACGACTCGAGATGATCGACACCCTGGCGCTTGCCAGTGGTTCAAGAGGTATGGCAGGCGGTCAGGCGATCGACCTGGCATCCGTTGGCACCGAACCGAGTGTTATTGAACTGGAAAACATGCATATTCATAAAACCGGTGCGTTGATACGCGCCAGCGTAAAACTTGGCGCATTAAGTCAGACGAATGTTGATCTGGAAGTGCTCGATAGACTGGACCACTATGCCAAGTGCATCGGTCTCGCATTCCAGATTCGCGATGACATCCTGGATGTGGAAAGCGACACAGAAACTCTCGGCAAAACACAGGGAGCAGACGCCGCGCGAAACAAACCCACCTACCCCAGCTTGATTGGATTGAGCAAATCCAAGGATATGGCAGAAGACTTGATCAATCAGGCGCTGGATAGCATCAGCCAGTTGGGGAAAAATGCTGAATTTCTTCGAGAAATTGCGCGTTATATCATCGATCGCCAAAGCTGATATACTGTGCGGCTATTTTTGATAGATTCCGATAAAAAAGATGAAAAAACCACATTCAAAAGGCACCAGGTCATATTCATTGTTGGAGAGCATCAACTCGCCCGACGATGTGCGCCATTTGAAGAAAAAGCAACTGCGTCCGTTGTCGGATGAACTACGCGAGTACCTAATCCACTCAGTGAGTAAAACCGGGGGACATCTCGCCGCTGGCCTGGGTACGGTTGAACTCACCGTCGCCCTGCATTACGTCTTTAACACGCCCGAAGATCGACTGGTATGGGATGTGGGTCATCAAAGTTATCCGCATAAAATTCTAACTGGTCGCCGCGAACAGATGC
>NZ_CDLKIE010000199.1:0-3222 GCF_975902315.1 Kaarinaea lacus
TGGCTGATCACCTGGCACTCATGAAATCCGGACAAGTTCTGGCATCCGGACCGATCGGAACAATGCTTACACGAATGGATCTACCTCTTGCCCATAGGAGCGATGCCGAATCTGTTGTCGAAGCGCAAGTATCCGGACATGACGAAGACTTCCATCTTACTCACCTGACATTCCCGGGAGGCCAATTTACGGTGACTGGAAACCATTTAAAGTTAGGTGAAACAGTGCGTCTGCGAATACTCGCGCGCGATGTTAGCCTGACACTGACACATCAAACAGATACCAGCATCCTGAATATCTTTCGAGTCGTTGTAGAAGAAGTCATGGAAGAAAATCCATCACAGATGACCATACGAGTTTCCGCGCAAGGTATCCCAATCCTGTCGCGAATTACTCGCAAATCTGCTACCGCACTTGGACTGGAGGTAGGAAAACAGGTTTATGCACAAGTTAAAAGTGTTGCCACTCTGACGTAACAATCATGCAGAACAATTCGCCAGTGAAATCTAAACCAGACCATGATGCCGCGGAACAACAAAAACAATCCCGGGCTTACTCCCATTAAATATGATTGTCATTTCATCAATTCCTCATTTTCGCTGCGTTCGATACGACAAACAGGTGACACAAATCGTCAGCAAGTGGACGCGAATTGCCAATTTTGACTGAAAATTGGCGATATGCGTTGAATACCGTTTCATCAGAAATTCGATAACCGCCTGTAGCATCAGCTATTGGAATTTTATGGCATATCGAATGCAACAGTAGACACGTGGCCAAAGTGCTTCTTTTTGTCCACCTCCCCTCCTTATCAACGGGACACATGGTGTGTCCCGTTTTTTTATTGCTCCCCCCGCTTATTTTATTTAATAACAATAAGTTAAAGATTATTACTAAATACTTCCAAATGAATATTGCAGCAATAAACGGCACTCAAAACCGTGCATTTTAGGGTTGGACTCACTTGCTCATGTACCTTCGAGGAAAAGGTCCGTTATGTTCTGATTTTCAAACCATAAGTATTTTTAGCGGTGGCACGGAGGATGCATACTGTATTACGTGACCAACCTATCACCCCCCCGATATTGGTCACACCTCCCCTTCAAAGGGGTGCGCCCTTTACGCACCCCTTTTTTTATTTCTGCTGTATCTACATTTTGTTCTCCATAATTTTCAATTCGTGATTCGTTTCACAGCAGCTCTCGCAGCACTCATTGATACTTGTAATGGGTTCACGGCCAAATCTCTGACTGTCTCTCCCCAGGCTATCCGTTACCGTGACCCGACTATTTAAGCTGCATCTTCCCCCCAACTATTGATGCAGCTTTTTTTTGCCTGAAATTTCTGTTCGCTAGATTTAATAACAACAGTGGAAAACTATTGTAAGTTTACTGCTACGCGTTACTATTAACGTTTCTATTAGCTACAGGGGACACAGTGCCAGACTCGAAAGACAATTCCATCCTGGGAAATGTAAATGCTGCGGTTTTTTTAGCTGAGTATTGGCAGAAAAAACCATTATTAATTCGTAGCGCCATGCCACATTATGTTTCGCCACTATCTGCTGATGAATTAGCGGGTCTCGCCTGTAATGACGACGTGGAATCACGTATTGTGCTGGAAAAGGACGGTACTGCGCCGTGGGAATTACGTCACGGGCCGTTCGATGATGATACTTTTGGCCATCTCCCGGAAACTCACTGGACCTTGCTGGTCCAGGAATGTAATAAACATGTTCCTGACCTGGCACTATTACTGGACCAGTTTAATTTTATTCCCAACTGGCGTATTGATGATGTCATGGTGAGCTATGCAGCACCTGGGGGTTCGGTCGGACCCCATGTGGATCAATACGATGTATTTCTATTACAAGTCATGGGACAACGCCGCTGGCAAATACATTCCAGAAAATCGAAACACCTGGATTTTCTACCTCATACGGATTTACGTATTTTGAAACAGTTTGATGCCGAACAGGAATGGGTGCTGGAACCGGGTGACATGCTGTATTTACCACCGGGAATCGCTCACTACGGGGTTGCATTAGACGATTGCATGACGTTTTCCATTGGCTTCCGCGCACCCAGTCATTACGATTTACTCATGCATTTCGCTGAAAACCAGTTTAGCGATATTACTGACCCTTTCCTTATGCCACGCTATGAAGATCCCGACCTCAAACTCAACGAAAACTGTGGTGAAATAGCTGCGCAATCCCTGGAAAAAATCATTGATACGATACAATCTTATTCAAGCAATGCTGATAATATTAAGCGCTGGTTCGGTCGTTTTATTACTGAACCGAAAAACGATAATGATGCCCTGCCCCAGGAAGAAACATTTATCAGTGGTCAATTGCGAAATCTGCTGGCCCAGCAAAAATACGTATGCCGTTCAGAATACGCGCGATTTTCTTATATAAAAAATTCAGACAATACTACCTATTTTTATGTTAATGGTCAGGAACACTTGTTGGCAGGTAATGCGCAAAGCTTTGCATCAACTATCTGCAAGCAACGCCGGTTTGACAAAGACACAATATTAAACTTTATCAACAGCCCGGATTGCGAACAGCTGGTAATAGATTTTTTTAACAATGGCTATCTATATTTCGAGACAGAATGAGCAATAATTTTCGCGTAGTACAGACCTCATGGGATAAACACAAGAATGAACTCATCAGGATACGCACCCTCGTATTTATAAACGAACAGTCGGTGCCTCCTGATCTGGAATGGGATGGCTACGACAGTGACTGCTGGCATGTTATTGCACAATCCAAGAATGGGGAATTCGTAGCGACAGGGCGTATGCTCTATGACGGGCATATCGGCCGTATGGCCGTGTTACCCGAATTTCGCAATCATGGTATTGGCAGTGCGCTACTAAATGAGCTAATCAAAATCGCTACACGTCAAAAGCTCAAGGAAGTATTTTTACACGCGCAAACTTCAGCCATTGAATTTTACGAAAAACATGATTTTACCGTAACCAGCGAAGTATTTATGGACGCCGGGATACCACATGTCACGATGCGTAGATCCCTGACTAACATTAAATGATGCATGTCAATTTTTTGGCAATTCATTATGGAAAGAAGCTGAGATACGTTAAAATTACTCTATGAATTAACTGACGAACAGGCTAGATAGTTATGGATTTTAGTGAGTATAAAATCGGCGAACAAGATAAAGTCATTCACCTGGAAACTATGGATGAGAA